>DASXTY010000912.1:0-6195 GCA_036505155.1 Polyangiaceae bacterium
GCCTGCCCTTAGGAACACAGTGCCCACGATTCTGGCTTCAGGTCTCAACACGACCAGCCTTGCAGCTCCATTCGCCTAACTGAGATAACCTCTTAAACCATCGCACGATGCTCGGGCACCCCCTGAATGCCGAGCCGCAGCCGGTACAGCGCGCCGCCCTGCGCGGCGGTGTAGTCGTAGCCCCGGGGCGCAAGCGCGGACGGCCAGGCTTCTTTGGCGGAGGTGACGTAGATTTCGTCGAGCTCAGGACCGCCGGAGGTTAACGACGAGGTTTGAAGCGCCGGCAGGCCAATTTTTCGCTCTAGCCGCCCGTCCGGGTCGTAGCGTGAGAGTCCGGCGCCGTACCAGCGTGCGACCCAAAGGAATCCATTGGCGTCCACGGTGATTCCGTCCGGGAGTCCGTCTTCTCGGCCCAAAGTGACCAGCGTGCGTCGATTCGAAATATTTCCGGTCTCGAGGTCGTAATCATAGGCGTAGATGTTCCGCGGAACGCTGTCCACCAAGTAGAACGTCCGATGGTCCGGGCTGAAGGCCATTCCGTTCGAGACGTGCAGGCCTTCTTCGACGATGAACAAGCGCCGGCCCGGATCCAGGCGAAACAAACAGCCGGGCTGATATTGCTCCTGCTCGGAGTAAACCTGCTGACCCGCGAATACCCGACCCCGCGGATCCGCAATCATCTCGTTGAGCTGGTTCGGGGCCTTCCCATCGCACTCGACGGAAATGGATTCGAGCTTGCCTTCGCGGCTTAACCGCGCAAAGCCTTGGCCGCCCGCGAAGAGCAGTCCGCCGTCTGCGTGGAGCGCAATCGCGCTAACTTGTACCTCAGAAGTGAGGAGACGGACGGCGCCGTTCGAGCGGTCGAGCACATGGACGGCTTTGGCCGCTGCATCCGTCCAGTACAACCGCTGATCGACGGGATCCCAAAGCGGGCCTTCTCCACACAAATCGCCCTGATCAGCAACTATTTCGAGGTTGGTGGTCGTCATTGCGTAGCTCATGGCCTTCGTTTCCCCGATCGAATTTGTTGTGTCTGGTAGGACCCGACTAGGTTTTGCAGACGCTGGAGCTGCCCGGCGGGTAAGGACCCCCTGCTGACGACCACGCGCGGGTGACCCGCTTGGGCAATAACATTGACCCTTGCGCTGGCGGCGGGCGGGTGGCCCAACACGTCGCACAGGTCATTGAAAAGTCGCGGGGGGAGGCGTCCGCGCACCAGGCGGGTGTTGCCCCGCGTGACGGTCACCACGAAAAGCTCGGTCGACCGGCGGATGGCGATCCCCAAAGGCAATGCCAGAAGCGCCAGGATGAGCAGGGCGTAGAGCAGCGACATGGTCGGCTACGATTTGTAGGACGCCGGGGCCACCAGGGCGAGTCGGCTCAGCCGGGCCGCCTTTTCCCACATGCTCCAGAGTGGCAACATGGTGACCAATGCCCTCAGGCACCGCCGCCGCTTCACCGCCCCGAGCGACCCCGGTCGCGCCGCTGGACCCCCTTCCCCGCCATTTCGGCCGGTACACCCTGTTCGACCGAATTGGGGAAGGCGGCATGGCGCGCATTTATTTGGCGCGAGCCAAAACGCAACTCGGTGGCGTCCGGCTGGTGGTGGTCAAGCAGATCTTGCCCCTGCTCTCCAGGAGCGCGCAATTTTGTCGGCTGTTGATTCAGGAGGCGAAGCTCGCGGCGTCGCTTTCGCACAGCAACATCGTGCAGGTTTTGGACCTGGGCCGCGAGGAGTCGTTGCTCTACATCGCGATGGAATACGTCGAAGGGTTCGACCTGCGTCAGTTGGTCCGACACTGTTCGCGACAACGCGTCGAATTGCCCATCGAGTTCGCGCTACACATTGTCACCCACGTGCTGCAGGGACTCGATTTCGCACACCGCCGCACGGACGAGCAAGACGCGCCGATGGCGGTGGTTCATCGTGATGTGTCGCCGTCCAACGTGCTTTTGAGCTTTGACGGCGAGGTCAAGCTCTGCGACTTCGGTATTGCGCGGGCGCTCGAGGCCGGACAGAAGCTCGCCGAAGAAGCGGTCATCGGCAAGGCGGGCTACATGAGCCCCGAGGCCGCTTCCGGCGCGCCGCTCGATGCACGCTCGGACGTTTTTTCCGTGGGTGTCATCCTGTGGGAGTTAATTGCGGGCGCGCGTCTTTACCGAGCGGCGCCGGGGCAACTTCCCGCCATCGAGCAAGCTCGAAGGGCGCAGATCACGCTGCCTGTGGAACGCGGTTATCCGCGCGAAAGCCAGCTCCGTGACATCCTGCGGCGAGCGCTAGAAAAAAGCCCGGCTAACCGTTATGAATCGGCGCGCGCCATGCTCAGGGATCTGGAGGACTACATTGCGAACTCGGGGCTCATCGCGAGCCCGCTGCACTTCGGTGAATGGATGATGAAGAGCTTTGGCGGGGATATCGTGAAAGAGCGCCGAGCGCGCGAGCGCGCGGCCATGGCGGTGGAAGCGGGCCCGCTGCTCGAGATCTCGCCGCTGGGGAGCTCACAAGAAGCGCGAGAGCCGCCCCCGAGTAGCCACCGCGGCGCCGCACCGCCGAGCCCCAGGCGGGCCAGGCGAAAGCGCATGGTGGCCGCACCGCACCCGGAGGTTTCCGCCCCGCAGCCGGGAACCAAAGTGCGGGAGCTAACATGGGCACTTGCGTTCCTGGGAGCGCTGCTGTTGGTGACCTTGCTGGCGGCGCTTCTTTTGCGGTAGCTCAGGTGGTGTTCGCCCGGGTTGCGATGCCAGTTCCGCTCGGGCTGGCATTCACCTATTCGGTGCCCGTGGAATTGGAAGATCGGGTTCGACGCGGAGCTCGCGTGTTGTGCTCTTTCGGCCCCCGGCGAATGGTGGCGGGTGTAGTACTGGAAATTAGCCAACGCGCGTCCAAGATTCCGCCTCAGAAGCTCAAACCGATCGAGGCAGTGATTGACCACCTGCCGGTCATCGAAGAAGAGCTGCTCGATTTTCTGTTGCACCTGTCGCGCTATTACATTGCGCCGGTGGGCGAAGTGGTTCGACTAGCCCTACCGGCTGTCGAACGCGGCGCGGTCGAAGTCCTGGGCCGCGCACGGCTCGAACACGCCGAGCTCCACTCGATTGGACGGCTGTTACAGTTTGCAGTTTTAACCGGCGCTAAACCCGAGGCGCCGCTCTCCGGGCAAGCCCAAGCGTTGTTCCAGGAACTCGAGCGCTCGGGACCGCGCTCGCTGAGTGAGCTCGAGAAGCAATGGAAGAGCGCCCGGGCAGTGGTGCGACGGCTGGAGCAAGCGGGGCTCGTCACTTTGGAACGCCGCGAGCTCGAGCGCGATCGTTTCTTTTCCGAAGCGGTACCGTTGGAAATGCCGCCCGAGCTCACCGAGCCGCAAAGGTTGGCCGTCGATCGCATTACCGAGTGCTTGGAGTCCCGCCGTCCGGCTCAATTCCTCTTGGATGGCGTCACGGCTTCCGGAAAAACCGAGGTGTACCTGCGGGCGGTGCAGCATTGCCTGAAGCTCGAGATGGGCGCCATCGTGTTGGTGCCGGAGATTGCGCTAACCCCCCAGTTAGTCGCGCGCTTTCGGGCGCGGCTGGGAGATGCGATTGCCGTTTTGCATAGCGGTCTGGCGGAGGCGGAGCGGCATTCCCGGTGGAAGGCGCTCCGCAGCGGCGCGGTGCGCATCGCTGTGGGAGCCCGCTCCGCGTTATTCGCTCCGGTGCGCTCGCTGGGTTTGGTGTGCGTGGACGAGGAACACGACGGCTCCTTCAAACAGGAGGAGGGAGTCCGTTATCACGCCCGCGACATGGCCCTTTTGCGCGCGTTCCGCGCCGGCGCGGTTTGCGTCTTGGGCTCTGCAACTCCGTCGCTGGCGAGCGAAGCATTGGTCCGCTCCGGCAAGCTCGAGCGTTTGCGGCTCCCGGCGCGCGCCCGTAGGGCCAGCGTGCTACCCGAAGTGGAAATCGTAAATCTGTGTCGAGTCGGGGCGAGTCCGGCACACGATTCCCTGTTGAGCATGCCGCTGTATCGCGAGCTCGAGCGAGTGCTCCAGGCGAAAGAACAGGCGATCCTGTTCCTGAACCGGCGTGGTTTCGCGCCGAGCGTGTTGTGCGGCGGCTGTGGATACTTGTGGCGATGCCCGAATTGCTCGATTGCATTGACCCTGCACGGCTCCGAATTGCTGCGCTGCCACTACTGCGACCATGCGCAACGACGGGCGAGCCGCTGCGCCCGCTGCGGAAGCGATCGCATCCTGGAAGAGGGCGCCGGCACCGAACGACTAGAAAAACTCATCGCACGAGTGTTCCCCTCGGCGCGTGTCGCTCGCTTGGATCGCGACGCAGCTCCCGGAGCCAAAAGCGAGCTGGTCTTACGTCGCATGCGAGACGGAGAAATCGACATTTTAGTGGGAACTCAAATGGTGACCAAGGGTCACGATCTGCCGTCCGTCACTTTGGTAGCCATCGTCAACGCCGACGCCGCTCTGTCGTTGCCGGACTTTCAGGCCAACGAGAGGTCATTTCATTTGCTGGTGCAGGTAGCCGGTAGGGCGGGAAGAGCCGACAGGCCGGGAAAGGTCCTGATCCAGACCAGAATTCCCGACCATCCCGCGATTCAGATGGCGGCCCGACACGACGTCGTATCTTTCGTGGAACGAGAGCTCGGTGAACGGCGAAGCCTTCGCTACCCACCGTTTTCGCGCATCGCTCTGGTGCGCGTGGAATCAGAAGACGAGGCGCGCGCGCGCGCAGAGGCCGGCCGGTTGGCTGGACTGGCAAAACAGGTCCGGGCGCCGGGCGTGGAGATCCTGGGGCCGGCTATGGCTCCGCTGGCTCGACTGCGGAACCGCTGGCGTTTTCGCTTCATGGTGCGCGCCACCGATCGCTCACAACTCCGGCGCACGTTGTTGGCGGTGGCGAGAGCCGGAGCCGACCGCCGGGTGCGCCTGGCCATCGACGTGGATCCGGTCAACATGCTCTGATCGGGAAAACATCGATGTGGATCCGGTCAACATGCTCTGATAGACCGGTTCGGTCGCTTGATGCTCCGACCCATCACTTTGGGCCTGGCCCTGGGGGCCTGTATTGTCGCCGGTTCACCTTCTGCAAACGCGTTCGAGCGACAGTGGCACGCGGGCGGCGGATTGGGCATCGCTGCATTGCCCGGCAGCGACTACACCGTCGGCCCCATGCTCGGGCTGCACGGCGCCTACGGAATTTCCGACGTCTTCGACATCAAGCTCGAGCTCGGTGGCTCTTACCACGTGCTGCCGGCGAGCCAGGACGTGCCCCGGCAGTCGCTGACCTTGTATTCGGCAGCAGCCGGCCTCTCTTACAAGATCGACGTCTTCGAGTGGGTGCCGTATTTTGCGCTGCTCTTGGGTGGATATGCCGCTAGCGCCGTGCCTCTGAGTCGTGACAAAAATGAACCGAGCCCTTTCAAACAGCGAGATCTTGCAGCTTCGTCTGCGCTCGGTTTAGACTATTACCTGTCTCGAGGGCTGGTGCTGGGTGGAGAGCTGCGATACAGCGCTTTTTTGGGCGAGCTCACCGGCCCGAGCTACGATACGCAGCTCGTCAGCTTGCTTCTGCGGGTGGAAGCGGTATGGGGCTGGTAACAAAACGCATGGGATGACGGGTCGCTTATCAGCCCTGGTTTCGTTGTGTTGGCTCGCAGTTGCCTGCGCGGGAAACTCGACGGCGACCACCGGTCGATCAGGGGTGGGGACCGCCGCAGTGCGGCCTCAAACAGTTCCCGTGCTAGAGCCGCCTCCTTTGAAAGATCAGGGAGTCGATCCGAGCTGGGTGAGCGCGGTGCGCGAGCAGCGGTGGAGCCAGGCCGCCACCCTCATCGATGCGCTGGACGCCAAGAGCCGGGCCCAGCCAGAGGTGCGCTATGCGCGCGCGCGTGTCGCGGCGAGTCTGGGACAGCACCAAAAGGCCCTGCTTTTGTTGGACGGCCTCGAGAAACCCCTCAAACTGTTGGGGGACGCAATTGCGCGGGATCGCGCCATATCCCAGCTCGAAATAGGTCCGTACCCGTTGGCTGCCCAATATTTCGCGCGGAGCCCCGAGCCCGAAGACCTCATTTCTGCGGCCATCGCCTGGCAGAAGGAAGGCCGGCTCGACAAATCCCGAGCCATCCTGGACCGACTCTTGAAGAAGAAGCCTGCTCGGGAGAACCGCCCTCTGGCCTTCGAGCCCAAGGCGCGCGCGCTCCGC
>DASXTY010000913.1:0-2689 GCA_036505155.1 Polyangiaceae bacterium
GTCGCGTTCGGCGGCATCGCGCGTCGGCTGGCCGAGCTCCTCGCGCCGTTTCACCTGGACCTGGTCGGTTTACGAAGGAGCGTCGAGGGGAGCGAGCCCATCCCGGTCCTGCCAATGAGCGAGTTTCAGGCCGAGCTCGCGAAGGCCGACCACGTCGTGAATCTATTACCCGATAACGCTTCCACGCGAATATTGTTCGATTGCGCGGCGTTCGAGGTCGTAAAACCGGGCGCGTGTTTTTACAACGTTGGTCGGGGAACGACCGTGGACCAGTCAGCGCTCGCGCAAGCCCTGGAGCGCGGTCAGCTGCAAGCGGCCTACCTGGACGTTACGGACCCGGAGCCGCTCCCGGCGGACCATCCCCTGTGGCGAATACCCAATTGTTACATCACGCCGCACAGCGCCGGCGGTCACGACGATGAAGGAGAGCGGCTCTGCCGGCACTTTTTGGGCAATCTCGCACGCTTCGAAGCCGGCGCGCCGCTTTTGGATCGGGTGATCTAGTGTCTGAATGATTTAGTCAAGTTCGGCAGAAGTGCGAAGTCACGTTCGACACCGAACCGACGCCGTCTAGTTACGTGCGACCGTTTCCGTCCCGCTCCAACCTGCTCGCGTCGGGCGCGCCCAGCGGCTGGAGAGCGCACTTCCGGCAAATCCCCACTCCGGAAGGCATCGCGCACCGCGGCGCCATGGCTCGGACCCCTCTCGTCCCGATTTGAGACGTACACGCTACTTTTTGCACTTTTGCTGCAATCGGTCATGAACTTTTTGCGGCCTTTGGCTCCAAATGACGAACTCTTACCTGCGAAACGCGGGGAAATAACCGGGCCATAACAGCGTAACGCGGCACCTGGTCACAAAGCCGACCACCTCGCCGGCATGCGACTTGCTTGTGCCCGTGCCCGCAGCGTCCGGTGCTGGCGTGTTGGTGAGTTATCCCCAGGGGACACTTCAGGATCCGGAAATTTATTTCTTGACCGGCGCCCGGCGACGGGCTTCATTGTCTAGCCTACTTCGCCACCTCGCTTGCCTGGTTCGAATCGATCACGGAAAGGGACTGTACCCGTGCGACACGCAGAGCAGAGCAGAGCAGAGCAGAGCAGAGCAGAATAACGCGCGCCCGGCGCGGCATGCAAGCACGCGCGTAGGCTTTCTGTTTTGGTGTTCGCGGGCGCTCGTGGTGGGTTGCACTCTGGGTTCCTCACTCGCTTGCAGCGGTCAATACGATGAGGAGGGCCACGTATCGCTCGGCTTGACCGCGCCCGTCTCATGCAGCGGGGGTACGCTTCTACCCCTCGGAGACTACACCTTCGACTACAGCGGGAGGCAGATCACCGGCCGGGTGTGCGCGCGGCCAGATGGTCTACCTCCCGAGGACGTGTGGACCGAGGTCGGAAGCTCCGCGCGGGTCGACTTCGCCGCGCTCGAGCAAGAGGACGCATGGGCGCTCCACGCGGTGCACCATTCGATCAACGAAGCCTTCTGGCCCAAGCTCCAGGACGCGGCGGCAACGGAGGAGCTCGAAGCCGACGTGTGGTTTCGCGTCGACCGTTCCGGGTTGCCCACCAAGTCAGACGTGGGCGGCTCCGCCGCGCTGGGAGCCGCCGCGCAGGCGCAGCTCGAGTCGCGGATTCGCTCGGCGGCCGTCGACCTCGCGGGGCAGATCCGAGCGATCCCGAGCGGGACGGCGCGTTTTCGGAGGGACCCACTCTCCGCCGAGGCGTTCGGCGTGCCCAAGCTTCGGGTAGTGGCGACGGCGGATTTGCTTAAGCAAATCGGCGACTTACCAATGGTTTGGCAGATCCTACCAGACCCCGGACCCTTCAAGCCGCATGCAGACGCCTACTTCTACGTTGACAGGGAAGACACGCTAGATAACGCCGGCTGGGACGGCACCGGCAGGACTGTGGCCCTGTTAGAATATTCAAAGCCGGACAGCACGTGGAACCTGAACCTTGGGAATGGCACCAACTGCACAACGGATGCGGGCCCGGCCTTCAAGTGCTACTCCGACGGCTGCCCGGGCACCTTCCGCTCTCACGCTCGTAAGGTGGCCGGCATTGTCCGATCCAGCGCGTTATCATTCGGTGGAATGGCCGACGACGTGACGACGATCTTCGCGAACTTCGAATGCGACGGCAATATCACCAACGCGATCAACTGGGCAACGGATAACGGCGCGAGCGTTGTGAACCAGAGCTCGGGGGGGCCAGCGGGTAGTCCCCAGAACACTAATGACATGTTTTTGGACTACAAGGCGCTAAACTTCCCGTACCCGACCATCGTCGCTAGTGCGGGGAATCAGGGCATAAGCTATCGAGTATCAAACAACCTGCGGAACGGCCTCGTGGTGGGTGGTGCGAACGATCACGGGATCAATAACAGAGCTGGCGTGACCATGTATGGCGAAAACCTCCCGCTCGAGGGGAGCAACAGCGCAAACTGGTACGATGCGGGGGGCTGGGAGCTCCCTCACATCGTGGCGCCGGCCGGATTCGTCACTTCGGCCGGGTACGCGCCCAACACAACCGAAGAATTGATTATGGGGACGAGCTCGTCGGCGGCGCAGCTCTCCGGGATTGTCGCGTCTCTTCAGGAGTTGAATCCGAACTTGACCGTGTACTGGGAACCGACCGTCCCCGGGCTCATGGTTTCAGCAAATGAAAACGTCGACGAATACTATGGGGGC
>DASXTY010000914.1:0-4870 GCA_036505155.1 Polyangiaceae bacterium
CAAAACCGAGCTTTTCTGGGGAGTGATGCTGGCGGGCCGTTATTGGTTTAGCGATGCTTTCGCGCTCGGCGCGCGAGGAGAATATTTGAAGGACCGAGACGGTCTTCTCATTCCGCGCGCCACCGGTTTGGACCTCATGTCGGGGACGCTCACGCTCGAAGCGAAACCGACCAATAACCTGATCTTCAAGCTCGATAACCGGGTGGATTACGGCAGCAAGCAAATCTTCCAAAAATCCCTGCGCGAAGACACCGGATACCAAATCACCACCACTCTGGGCGCGGTGGTGACGACCGACTGAAAGCGCGCCCGCTAAATTCCCAATTCGATGGTGGTGGCGGAGAGGCCGGCCTGCTGGTAGCTTGGTTGCAAGCAGCGCCGATAATTGCACCGCGCACACAAGGAGCATTGAATGGATTGGGAACACCGGATTGGGTTGACGCAAGAAGGGGGAGTCGCCGAGCGCGATTGCAAAACCACGGTGCGATCCATCATGCTGAAGCTTGCGGCGATGGGCTTTTCCGTGCCCGACGAGGGTGGCGATCAGGAGCTCTTGCACCTCGCGCGCGACCTGTTTGCCCGTTACCGCGAGCAGAGCCGGCTGCTCAGCGAGCATCTCTGTCCAGCCGACCAGCGGATTCAGGCCTTCCTGGACTCTCAGTTCGAAGACCTGGGGCCGCAGCTACGCGTGCGGCTGCCCAGCCAAACGCTGATTTTGGATGGCTACGGTCTCGCGCGAGAGCTCGCGCTGCCGGAAAAAGACAGTGAGTGGCACAACGACGTGGTCCAGAGCTACCGGCTGAGCAATGGGGTGCTCCACAATCCGCTGAGCGACCGGCGCACGACACAGGGCTCCTTCCACGTGGCGGAAGCGGGGCTGCCGATTCCGTCGGACAAAGTGGGGGTCCCGCTCCGGGTATTTGCCAACCTTCTGCGTGAAGCGTTGGACCCTCCCGCCGACCTCAATCGGCTTCCGTTCGCGGCAAAGTGGCCGGAACCGGTGAACGTCATCGCATCGCTCCTATTGAGGCCTGTGGTGTGTCCGGAGGTGCCCGGCGTGTCGCATGAAAAAAGCATGGAGGTGCGTTTTTTTGCGCCGGGGGGGTTAGTGTCGAACTTGGATTTCATAGAAAGCGTCTTTGCCAACGCCGGGGATCCGTATCTGCCTGAAAATGACGCCGGACTGGATGTCGACCATTGGACCGGTCAAACCGGCTGCATAATCTTGGCGCCTCAGCTCACGCGTTTGCGCAAGAAGGATGTGGGGCTGCCGCACATCAGCCGCGCCACCGACCGGCAGAAGGCGAGCGGAATGTGCTGGGCCAGTGAAGACGAGCTCTATAACAACGGGGAGGCCTTCAAGATTGCGCTGAGGAGCATCGCCGGCGTTATGGTCACCATCCTGGCGGACAATTACTTCGGGTATTCTAAGAAGGAAGTCAAATCACAACTGAGTCTGAGCGCCAACCTTTTCGGACTGGCGGAAGAGGAGCACTCGGGGGGAGCCCTCGCGTTTTCCACCTTCAGCTTGGGGGACCGTTTTTTGCCCGAAGCGCGGCTCTTGAGCAGCGATCACCGCTTTGCTGACGTGGTGGAGCGGCTGGGTGACGCCATCGAAGTGCACGAGTTGGGTTATGCCACCGACCGTCGCTATCCCGAGGTCCACTACTTGCCGGAAGACATGGAGATGGATCTCAAGCAGCAAGATATCAAATGGAAGCGAAAGGGTGAGGAACAACATCTGAAGATATTGGCTGGGCACGTCTATTTTCACCCGAGCGGCTACAAGGTTCGTTTGCAAAAGCATCCGGGAGCTCCGAGCTGGAGGCTCGAAGGGACGGTCCCGGAAGGCACCTTCTGTCACAAGCCGTGCACTGTTTCGGGCGGCGGCAAATCCGAGATCAGCAAGAGCCTTTCGGATGCGGTGTTGTTCGGCCCAATTTACGTGAGCGACTTCGAAAAGGACATGGCGCTGGTGCAGGAGATTTTCGACCGAGACTACAGCGATGCGCTGGTGCCGGAGTTGCGTCAGGGGCAAACCCGTCGGTCCGCCCGCCCGCTCTTGTCTTCGGACCGTTCACTCGGGTCCGTGGTCAAGTTACTGACCCCCGATGCCACCGATTTTACGCCGGAATATAACGCCTGGTTGGAAACCATCCCCAATCACGTGCCGGCATTGGTTTTCATCATCAAGCGATTCTACCGGACGGAATGGGGGAATGACTGGCGGGAGCATTTCAGCGTCGACATCATCAATGGTTCCGATGGTCACGAGTTGAAATACGACGGCCGCAAGCTGGTTGGACTGTATCTTCGAGTTGGTCGCACGCCCACCGGAGCCTGGCGCACGTTCAAGCTGCGTCAGGACTTCATTCCCGCTGACAAAGTTCAAATGGAGGATGACATCAGCGTATCGGTGGTGGTGCCCAAAGAAAAACTTTTTGGTTTACCGGAGGAGTACAACGGGCACCCCTGTCTGAAGCTTGCCAAGAACTGTGAGTGGCGGCTGTTTCAGCGGCCCGACGATGCCATTTTTCCTGGTCAAGATCGCCAGGCGGAGCAGGACATCGCGTCTAGGGACGTGTTCGTGGTGAACTTTCAGCCGCTCCGCCCGCCAGACGTGCGAGCCCTCGCGGAAGACGTGTCTGTCCACAGCGCGTTCACCAAGAGCATGCGCACGCACATGGAGCGAGAGCTGGATCGGGGCTCGCCCTACGCGGTTTGCTCGGCTAAGCCGCGTCTCGTCGACGGCAAGCCCACCAAGAACCCCCGTTATCTCCAGATTCGCCCCGACCTGGCCACCCCGCGCGATCGTTACATAGCCGAAATGGGCGCTCGGTTATACCGGCGCTTGCGATCGAACCAGCCGGTTCACTTCCCGGTGATCAGCGTGCTGTCCGGGCGCCGCAACAATCCCCCCGGAGACGGGATCCGTCCGCTGTGCGTGTATAACCCAATCCACTATCAGGAGCTTCCCGAGCTCTTCATGGATTACATCTGCTCGGTGACGGGCAAATCTCCCAGCACCACCGGCGCCGGTTCCGAGGGAGCGCTCACCAAAGGCCCCTTCAACCCCATTTGTGCCACTGCGGACTTGAACAACACCTTGGTGTCCATGTTGCTCTGCGGTTACGCCGGTTTTAGTTCTGCGGCCGGCTGGATCGGGCCGAACTACCGAGTGGATCACGACATCAGTCTCCTCATACCGGAAATTTGGTGCCGGCTGTTTCCCCAGGAAAGAGACCCGAACCGGATGATCGAGGCCGGCCACCTGGAAAAGCTCGAAGACTACATCTTCGGCGGCGAAAGGATTCTGGCGAGCCGACTCGGTTACCGAATCACCAGCAAGTTCGTCCGCACCTTTTTTGGCAGGGTTTTCGACAATCCCACCGCTGTGTTCACCGAAGACATCCTCAAGCCCGAAACCCAGGACCCCAAGGTATTCGCCGATGGCGTCAGCAACATCGTAGAAGCGCAGCGCCTGTCAGCACAGGCTTACTTCGATGACGGCAGCATCGAAGACGCATGCCCTCCACTTCGCGCCTTACTCACCATTATGGCCTTCGGACAGTGGCACGGTAAAGAGGTGCACCATCCGGACGTGCGCAATCTGTTTACTCGCGAGGCCTTACTGGGGAGCGATTGGTACGGCCAGCGGTTGCGGGTAAAACAAGAGCGAGACGTCGAGCTCTGGCGGCGTCATGTGCGATCGCTGAGCGAGTTTCTGTCGCTTCCCAGCCATGGCGATGAAGCGCGAAGGCTGGGCATTCGAGAGCGATTGGAGCACGCTCGGGCGGAGCTCGAGCGGGTGAGCGGTGAAGGCTACCTGCGCGAGCTTTATGGAACCATCGGAGCCGATCCCATCCATGGCGCAAGCCGCACGCTGCCGCTCGACAAGGAAGGTCCGCTGAAAACGGCGGCGTTGACGAATTGAACCCGGGGGAGCTTTTTCGCAGGTTGACGGGGCCCAGATCACCGTAAGGTGCTCTTCCGGTAGATGTCGTCAACCAATAGCGCAGCGTCCAGACTCGGGACGGCAACTCGGCCGCCCGCGATGGCCACACGCGCTGTCCACTCTCCCTGTTCACTGCGTTGATGAACGGTAATTCGACGTTCGCGATGAGACACAATCACGTATTCACGCAGTGTCGGAATGGCTCGGTAACACTCGAGCTTCTCGACCGTGTCATACGCTTCTGACGAATCGCTGGTCACCTCTAGGAGTATCATCGGGTTTAGGGCGGTGGCTTTGGGGCTTGGTGTGTGCTGCAAGAGAGGACCGCAGATAACCGCTCCATCCGGAAAGGTCGCAAGACCAGCCGCTTCCGCGTAAATCCTGAGGTCGGAGGTGTGGACGCGACACGGTCGATCCCCCACGGCGTTGCCAAGCGCCCGGAGCACCTCGGCAGCCAGCGCAGAATGATCTTCAGACCCTCCCGCCATAGCGTAAATTTCGCCGTCTAGAAACTCGTGCTTGGTTGGGCTTTGTTGCTCAAGCGCAACGTAGTCCGCATAGGTGTATCGGTGAAGCGTGCGGACCGGCAACATGCCTTGGAAGCCTAGCACACGGTCCTCGATAGGTCTCAAATGATGAGAAAGCTTACCTGGCACTCGGAACCTGCGACGCGCGTTGCGTCTCGGGTGGGGGTGCGTGCTCGACGTCGAAGCGCACGTGTCCGGCGTCGAGTTCGTAGACGTGAATGACCGAGCTCGGCCCGTAGTGGAGGACCGCACCTTCGAATTGTCCGATGATGTACTCCCAACGCCCGACGAACGGCCGAAAGTCGAGACGCACGGTGCGATCATCCAGGTCCTCCGCCGCGATGTCCCAGTCACCGGGCGCGAGGTTTCGATAGATAAATGGCACTTT
>DASXTY010000915.1:0-2046 GCA_036505155.1 Polyangiaceae bacterium
CGCTCAGACAGCATCTTGTGCGCAATGGCGTGCATCAGGTGCGTCTTTCCGAGCCCCGTGCCGCCCGCGATGAACAGGGGGTTATAGCGAGGCCCACCACCCCCGGCGGAGGCAAAAGCGGCCGCGTGCGCCAGCTCGTTGGAAGGTCCCACCACGAAGTTTTCGAATGTGTACTTCCGGTTCAAGAGCGCGGTGAGGTGCGCACGCGAATAGCTGTTTGGCCCCGACGACACGACACCGGAGCGGCGGTCGATCCGACCGCGGGAGGCAGGCGGTTGGGAACGTCGCTCGGGCGGATCCAGGGGCTCGCCTCCGCCAGTTTGCCGGGGCAACACGGACGTGGAGCGGACCCGCGGGGCACACACCGGGCGATCGAGCTCGGCGTCGATGTTCCATTCAACGCGTACCGCATCACGCTGGCCAGTCAGGTTGAGCTGGTCCAACTGGTCCAAGAGGTCAGGCAAGAAGTGGTCCCGAACCCAGTCACGCACGAACTCGTCGCGCGCAGTTAGACGCAGCACGCCCTCGCCCAAGCCGTCGAACTGCACGCTGGTGAACCACTGCTCGAACGAAGCGGGTGAACGGCTCCGCGTGCACTCTACCGCCTTATTCCAAAGGTCCTGGGCGGTGGAGGAACTTAACATCGGGGAAATAGATGATGACGAGCTTTCTAGTGCCACGAGTGATCCCCCAGCTTTTCCACAGGGCTCCAACAAGCAACCCTCAACCCTCAACGCTGCGCGCGTGCCACAATCCTCAAACCGAAATGCTGCTCTCTACGCCGTGCCATCGAAAAGAAACGCTCAACCTAGTCGGAAGTCAACGCAAGCTCGGAAAGTTTCGGCTGCGGTGCTTTGTGCATGCGAGGTTACTGATGAGTAGCTAGCATCGGCTTTTATCAAACTTCAAGCGCGAGATTTTTTCACCTCCCGAGACCGGGGAAAAATTGCTGAATCGTGCCGAGCGTGGCGTGTCGGTCGGACGGCTTCCGTGCATCGGGCCGGCGCGCCGGTCACTAACTGCGCAAAGACACACGACAATCTGGTGAGTCGGAGTGATCGAGCCTGGGTGGCAGCGCAAACTTCCGGTATTTTTGGGTTCTCGCCCGGCGTTCGGCCGCTTGGCCGACAGGCCGAGCTGGGCGTGGAGCAGCATCCGCAACCGGAGATCGCCCCCGCCTCCAAAACCAGCGACATTTTGTTGCCCCAACGGACTCAGGGGCGCTAGTTCAGCGTTCTGTTTGCGATTAGGCGTTCTGTAGCGACCATGCGGACCGGTTTCCACCATGTGCGCAGTGGGCCTCGCCTGCGCTTCACCGCGAATGGGGTCATGGCGTGGCTAGCCCTGTGCAGTCTTTGTCGGAATGTGCATAGCGAGCCGAGCAAGTTACTTCCCGAGGTCGGCTATAACTACAGCCAGATCGAAACCCCGCGCATCAACGCGACCGGCGAAGCACAGCGAGCGTTGAGCAACTCGCTGAGCGCGTTATTCATCAACCCCGCCAACATGATGGCGACGCGCGTTTATCACGTAGGTGCGTTCGCGCAGATCTGGCCGGAGGCGCGCCGCCAAAGCTACGGGGCTGCAGCTGTCGATTCCATAGTCAGCCGATGGGGACTCGCCGGCGGCATCGGGGGAAGCTGGAACCGCCAGGATCCCGACGGACTCAAGCGCCAATGGACGGATTTGCGTTTTGCGCTGGCCCTGGAGCTTTCGGATCTGTTTCTGGTGGGGTTGGGTGGCCGCTACCTTTCTCTCGGCCAGGACGGTTTTTCTGGTCCGCTCCCTCCCAGCCTCGCTTCCGGGGGCCTGAAAGACAAACGCATCATCAACGGCTTCTCCCTGGATACCGGAGCAACCTTTCGACCCCTTAAACAGCTGTCGGTTGCCTTAGTGGGCAACAACATTACCAATCCGGACAACGGCCTTCAACCCGCGAGCCTCGGTGGCGGTGTCGGGGTTGCGCTGGACATTTTGTCGTTGGAAGCGGATATGGTCGGCGACTTTACCACTTGGAGTAAGACGACCCTGCGCGCGATGGCAGGC
>DASXTY010000916.1:0-10472 GCA_036505155.1 Polyangiaceae bacterium
GATCACCGCCGAGGGACAGGCGCCGCTTCCTGGGCCCTGGCCGGTCGAGATGTCGGTGAACATGCATCCGGTGCCGTCTAGGTTGCACCGATATAGCGCCGGCTTTCCCGAATTCGCTCCGTTGTAGATCACGACAAGCAGCTTGGCGTTGATCATGTCGATCACCGCCGAGGGACCGTAGCCGCTGATTGAGCCCTGCCCAGCTGAAATATCAGTGTACGCGCAGCCGGTCCCGTCCAGGTTACAACGAAACAGCGCCGGCTTGTTCGAGTTCGCGTCGTTCCTGGTGATAACGAGCAGCTTGGTGTTGGTCGAGTCGATCACCGCCGAGGGAAAGTAGCCGCTACCTGTCCCCTGGCCGGCCGCGATGTCCGTGTACGACATGCAAGGCGGGTCCCAGATGTTCGGTTGGGAAACCATCCCGCCACCGCCCAAGCCAGCGCTGCCTCCGCTCCCGACACCGCTGCTGGTTCCCGCAGCCCCGTCCCCAATTGTGAAAGCGTCATGCTCAATATGACCCCCGCATCCCTGGGTGAAGCCAGAAATGATGACTACCGCAGCGAATCGGAGGAACGGAGCGAACCCATCGGGCTGTGAGTCCCGAATCATCGATAACTTTCCGCCTGCGTGTGGTGAAAGGCTGATGGCGTGCTTGCGATCGGTTTTACCATGAAGCGGACAGTCCAAGCCTGGTCCCTCCCCCACGGGTGAGCGGCACCATGCATTTCAACAAGCATCCCTGCTGTCAACTTTAGCTCAACGGTGCAGCAGTGACCACCACAGGTCGAGGTTTTGCGGAGCGCCGACGTGAGCGTCCGCACCTTCTTTGCCCCTCCATCGTTGAGCTCGTCAGAAGAGCGAGCGCCACCTGCTCCGATCCGTAGCCGCTGCGATGAGAAACAGCGGGTCTTGCCTGCTCGCCGGGGGCTATTGCGAGCGGCCGGTACGGACGTGTGCAGACGTCTCGCGCGATATGGTCGTCTTGCGACAAGATGCCATGATGGCGCGCGTGGTGCATCGGCGAAAAGGTAAGCCGCCGCGTAAACCCGGCGCCCCAGAAACCGGACCGACGGGGGAGTCAGTCGCTTGCGGCATCCCCGCCGCGAACAGCACAAGCTGAATCGCCAGGCAAATTGCTCCTCTAGCTCCGCCGCCACGCCCCGAACCTTGCGCGGATAATCCGCCCGATCCAGCCGCCCCCTGGCAGTGCCTGCACAGACCTCGCTTTGCCTCGGCTACCGCCTCTAGATCAATTCGTAAAAGCTCCTGAAAAACCTTGGCGCTCAGTGGCCATGGGGATGTGCATGCCCTCCCACGCGCGGCTTCCATGCCAACGGCAGTTCCGTACTTCTCCGTATGCCTTGCCCGTTGGCAGGGAAGGTGCGCGCCCCAGCAGGCACATCCCCCGACGACAAGTTCTCAGCTGCAGCCGCCGCCGCAGCAGCCCAGCATCAGCAGCTGAACTCCGCGGCGGTACCCGCGACAGCTCCCGCCCCCGCTGCAGCCGCAGCCCAGCCCCCGCTCCCGCCCCCGCTGCCGATGATCAACCCACCGCCGGCGGCGGCGGTGACCAGCTCGGCGGTACCGAGTCGCTTCCGTCGGGCTCGTTGGCGGGGGGCGAATCCTCCTCGGCGGATCCCAGGAAGCTCTGCAGCTCGAAACGGCGCGCCTGGGCGTCGGCGCGCCCCAGGTCGATGAGCGCGCGGGCAAACTCGCCGTCGAATAAAAGATAGCTGGCGAGGTCGGCATCGTCCCCAACGCCGGCGTCGAGCAGTTTAAGCAATTGCCGGGTCATTAGTGGTGTTCTGCGCATCCGCCCGCGGCGCAGGGTCTCGCTTGCGAGCCTGCCGATGCTTTCGGTGGGGCGCACGATGAGCGTGCTGATGGGCCTCAAAAGATGCGCGCCGCGCTTGAACGCGGCCTCGTTGAAGCGCTCCACAAAACCTGGGCCGTAAGCCGCCGCGCCGCTGGTCGCAATATTGTTCAGGAGGTTCACCATCCCGATGTCGCTGTCCAGGTGGTCTAGGAGCAAAGCATTCATCATCTTGCCCAGTAAGAATGTGACGCTCGGAGCTTGCCTGCGTTCTGGCCCAGGGTGACTTACGCCGCGCACCAGCCGCGAAGTGCCCACCACCAGCACATGGGTCGCTCCCAGGCGAATCGCCGGAGCGACGGGGGTGCTCTGACGCACGGCGCCGTCCACGTAAAGCTCGTTACCGATTCGAACCGGGGGAAACAGAAGGGGGATTGCCGCCGATGCCAGCGCGTGCAGCGGGCCGATGTAGGTGGACCGGATCAAAGTGCGTGGCGGCGCGTGAGTTGGAAGCTCGGTTTTTGGCCCGGTTTGCAGAAAAATCACGGTGCGTCCGGTGGAAACCTCGGTGGCGGAGACGCTCAGCGCTTGCAGCAAACCCTTTCTCAGGCTGCGACTGACCGCGCGCCAGGGGACTTCACGCTGGACCAGCTGGGCAAGCGGCGAAGCGTCGAAAAGCCCTGTGCCTTCCCTGCCGCCCAGCACGATGCGCGGTAGCCGGAGCGTCTGCCGCAGGTCGAACCCGAGCACCTTGTGCAGTTGCATCCCGGTCCACACTTCCACCAGACGGCGCACGCCGAGCACGGGGTCGGCCAGATGTGCGGCTAAGAAGGCGCTGTTGATCGCCCCCACACTGGTGCCGCACAAGATGTCGATCCGAGGCGGCGCCCCCCGCTGGCGGGTGAGCTCGTCGAACAGGTACCAGAGCACTCCGGCTTCGTAGGCGCCCCGTGCACCCCCTCCGGAAAGGATGACAGCGAGTCGCCGTCCGTGCGCAGGAGCCATCTCGCTCACAGGGCGGTTGGCTCCTCCAGCGTGGGACGCACCGAAATTTTGGCGCTGAGCTCGCGAGTCATTTCGACACCCAGTAGGTCGGCGACGTAAGGGCGTTGCAGGAACAGCGCCTTTAGTTCCGGGTCTCGGATGCCGCTCATCAAGCTCGTGACATAGCCTGCCGCACGCTCTCGCATTTGCTCGAGCTGGGGGGAGTTCGCCTTGCGCAGCGCCTCGCAACACAGGGCCCGAATCGCAAGGCCGTATTCGGAGCCCTGCAGCGTGTCGACCGCGCCCATGGCGGTTGTCGCTAGAAGGATGCCGGTGTGCTGCTCGCCGATTCCCACCCGCGACACCGCTTCAATCGCCATGGCATAAAAATGCAGCGAAACGTAGGCCTGGGCTTCGGCTACCTGACGGGCTTCGAATGCATGAGCCACCGCGGCACCGAGGTCGGAAGCTGAGCGCGCCAGTACTGCCCGTAGGATTTTTTCTCGCACCGAGTCGTACGCGCGCCCGGTCACCGCCGCCAGGGCGCCGGCATCGCCGACCAGAGCTCTGGCGGTGATTAGGTCACCATTATCAATGAGCACTTCCGCCATGCTAAGCAGCGTATCCGAGCGAGAGTCTTGCTGACCATAGTGTTCATGCGCTTCGTGAGCACGCCGCAGATAAGCCAGTGCTCGCTCGATGTCCCCCAAACCTGCGTAACATTGGCCGATAGTGCACAGGGTGGTTGCAATCTGGAAGCGCCCGCCAATCGCCAGATCGATCTGGATGGCATCCAGAGCCAGGGCGACGCCGTCCTCGAACCGGCCGAGAACGTACATGGCAAACGCCAGGGAATTCTTGGTTTGGGCTTCCATACGGCGCGCACCGGTCAGCCGAAACACAGCCAGTGCTTCAGCGAATGCGTCGACCGATTCGTGCACCCGACCCACCCGGCGCAACAACGTGCCGCGCGCGCGCAGGACTTCTGCCCGCAGGCGAGGGGGCACATCCGACCGGCTCGCCTGCTCCAGCGCGCGATCCGCAGCCGCCAAAGCCCCCTGCATGTCTCCCAGGTCGCGCAGGGTTTCCGCCGCGAGCTCCTCGGCCTGGACGCTCAGCACGAAGGAGCCGGCTTGCGCCGATACCTCCCGCGCGCGTTGAGCCGATGCCAGCGCCTGACTCAGACGTCCCGTGTCGAGTTGAAAACGCGCGGTGCGCAGCAATGCCGTCGCCACCCAGTAAGCGCTACCGCTGATCCGCGCCAATTGTCTCAATTGAGTGAGATAGTGACGCCGCTCCCGCCAGCGCCCCAGCGTCCGGTAAACCGCTTCCAGCGCTTCGTGTGCCTCCAGACGGCGTGGGTCGTCTTCGGGCAAAAGCCGGATTACGTGTCGGTAATAGCGCCTGGAAAGGGACACCTGGTAGCTGGCGCGGGCCGCGGCGCCCGCTTCCAGGTAGAGCTCGGCAGCGCGGGTCTTGACGTTGCCCCTGGCAAAGTGGCGCGCGACCATGGCGGCGGCAGCGCCTTTCGCCAGCGGAGAGTCTGCAAGTCGCTCTGCGAGCTTGCGGTGCATTCGAACGCGCTGCGGGCGGTCCAGCACGTCGTAAGCAACTTCGCGCGTCATCGGATGGTTGACGTCCACGATCTCGTCCCGCTGATCGCATAATCCGCGAGCGCATAAGCGAACAATGGCGTCTTCCGCTTCTGGGCCGCCCAGCGCCTGGAGATCCTCGACGCGCAACTGTCCGCCGGCCACCGCGAGCCAACTGATGACGGCCTGCTCCGGTTCGGGCAGCTCGTTCAGACGGTCGGCGATCAGTTGGTCCAGGGTGAGCGGCAGTTCCTGAACCCCCGCGCCGGCCGTATCGACGCGCACCAGCTCCTGCTCCCCCGGGTTGGTTTCGGATATCTCGAGAGCCCCGCGCTCGAGCAGCGCATCCACCATTTCCAGCAGAAAATAGGGATTGCCGGCCGCGCGCGGCAAGAGGTCCGCGCAGGTTTGCGCTACCCCCTGCTGGACTCCGAGGCGCGTCTGCAAGAGACCAATTTGATTCTCGGCGCTCAACCCCTTGAGCTCGATACGAACCAGGCCTTCCGTGTACACCAGGGTGCGCTCGTCGGGGCGAGTCACCAAAAGGATCAGCAGGGAAAGGTCGTCATTCTGCCGCATGATTCCGGAGATGATCTCCAAGCTCGGAAGGTCGCTCCACTGGACTCCGTCCAGCACCACCACCAGCGGTGCTTCCGAAGCTGCGCGCGCGAAGAAGCGAAGCACGCCGTCGGCGCAGAGTTGCCGGTTGTGCGCCGCCTCGCCCTCATCCGCTCCTGCCACCACCTGACCGGTCATGAGCTCCGACATACGGTCGACGATCGCGGGGCCGGATTCGTCCGAAGCGAACTCGCCCAGTGCTTCGGCAATCCCGGCGCGCACTTCCTCCAGCGACTGCCCGGGCCCAAGGCCGGTGAGCTGTCGGATCCAGGCAACTACGTTGGCGTAGGGAACTTCACTCTGCGCAGGGGAGCACTCGATGGTCAGCGCGCGCGCGTCGGGGGGGAGCTCGGTCAAAAAGGCGGTGACGAGAGCGGTCTTTCCGATGCCGTGCTCGCCGTAAATAAGCCGGGCCTCTATGGCGTGCTCGGCTCTTCCGCTCATGGCGGCGTAATAAGCCGCGGAGAGCTCGGCGAGCTCCACATCGCGACCGACGAGGTTCCGTGGAGCCAGCTTTTGGGCGGCGAGCCTTTCGTCACGGCCCAAAGACCGAAACAGCGAATAAATGCGCATGGTGCGCGGCAGCTGCCGTTCATGCGCATCTTCGATTTCGAGCGAAGCGGCGTCGCCCCACACGAAGTCCTGCCTGAGTAACCGATACAGACCGCCGGTGACCCAGGTGAGTCCTGCGGGGGTGAGCGATACGAGAAGCTCGGTAAGATACGGCGCCGGTTCTTTTAGCTCGTAGTCGACCAGGTGACCCGCCCGGTCGCGCTGCCCGGTGGCAATTGCGCGCACGATGCCCACGCTGGCTTGCACCTCCACTGGAAGATCGACGGAAGCGCCGTGGATCGCTTCGTGTGCGTCCACCGCGAGCGAGGCGGCATCTTGTGCCGCTCGCGCTGGATCGGCAGTTAGACCGACCACCGCCCGGGCGCTGTACTGGCGCTCCGGATCATCTTCCGGCAGAGCCTCCCAGGACCAGCGTGCGCCGCGCTTGAACGCAATTTCACCCAAAGTGGCGCGCAGCTGGTCGGCAACGTGCGCCGCATTGGTTTGGCCAATCGCAGATTCCAGCTCGTCGAACCGGTGTAGCCGCAACGTCACCACCGCCACGTGGCGCACCTCGCGCCCAACTCGGTCGCGCAATAGCGTGCCCGGCAGCGGTTGCCCAGGCCCGGTCTGGGCGTCGCTGCCCTCTTCTGCACCGTCGCTCCGCGAGGGGACAAAGCTCGCGGCTGCGCTACCGGCATCGGCGGGCAGGTCGTCGGGATCGGGTGGGGTCTGATCGCGCGTGGCGAGCTCTGCGAGGGTTGACTCCAAAAGGTGCGAGTCCACTAGCTGGTGCTTCTGAAAAAGCAGCTGAGTGATGCTGGCGGACAGCTCGCGCGCGGTTGCGAAGCGATCGTCCGGCTTTTTCGCCAACGTCCGCATGGCGACCTCTTCGAGCTCGGAAGGAACTTCGACGGCAAAAGTGCTGGGCGGCTCCACCTGGGCGGCGCGCACCGCGTCGAGCAGTTCCTGTCCTTCGAGCGCGCCGTGCAGCGGCCGCCCGGTCAACATTTCGTGGAAGACAACCCCCAGCGAATAGATGTCGCTCCGGCGATCGATCTTCTTGCCCCATGCTTGTTCGGGGGACATGAACCCGGCCTTGCCCTTGAGCACGCCCAGCTCTTCGCGAAATACGTTGGCGGTGGCAATCCCGAAGTCTGCAATCTTGACCGACCCATCGAAACTCAGAAGAATATTCTGAGGCGAAACATCTCGGTGCACGATCTCGAGCGGTTTGCCGCGCTCGTCGGTGCGCTCATGGGCGTAGTGGAGCCCCTTGGCCACCTCGGCGATGATGTACGCGGCGACGTAGGGCGGCAGTCGTTGTCGCTTGGTTTGCCCAGCCCGAAGCAGTTTGCGCAAATCCGCGCCTTCCACAAACTCCATGCTGAGGAGCTGCCCCTCGTCGCCGTAGTCCTGAAAATCGTAGACCTGGACGATGTTGGGGTGGTTGAGGCGCGTTGCCAGTTGCGCTTCCTCCGCAAACATCGCGCGGAAGCGCCGCGAGGAGCCGTAGGCCGGCAAGATGCGTTTGACGACCAAAAGCTTGAACGTCCCCTCGGCGCCTCGCTTCTTTGCCAGAAACACCTCGGCCATCCCGCCCACGCCCAGCCGGCGCACGATTTCGAAGTCGGCCAGGCGCGCGGGAACCGGGCGTGGCGAGGTCGCCGTCATGGCATGCAAGGTTACCCCGGTCGGGCGCCCCCGGGGCCCAGCCAGTTAAATACCCATGGAAGCGGCCCTTTCCCACAAGAACCGCACCAAAACTGGCCCTCCGAAGCCCGGGCACATGCTAACGTCGCGCCGCGCCTGGTTATCCCAGTGGCTTGGGGAATCGCCAAGCTATTGACCGCAGGCGGACGAAACGACTTCACTGCTGGAATTCTCGGACGAAGACGGCTGGAAAACTGACGGAGGCCATGATGCGACACGGGTTAGTGGCGGCGGCACTGGCAATGGGTCTCGTAGCTCACGCGACTCGGGCCAAAGCGCAACTGTTCGAGGTGGTGAAAGAAGGCGAAGAAGAAAAGGCGGAAGCGGAGAAGGGCGCTGAAAAACCGGGCGCCGAAGCCCCTACCGACAAAAGCGACCTCGCCTATAAAGAAAAGAGCGAGCAGGGACGCTTCGGACCGGCGCAAAAGAAAAAAGAAGAGGGGGCGGAAGCAGGTGCCCCTTCAGGACCCGAGAAGTCCATCCGACTGAAAGAGCGCAAGCGCCTCAATGCGTTCGCTGAGTTCTACGTCGGATTCGGAAAGGCACCCATTCCTGGCGACGGTTCGCGCGATATCAAAGGCACGAGCATCACGCTCATCGCGGGTGGCACGTTCGACGTGTCTCCGAAATTTGCGCTGGGACTTGCCATTCCAGTGTCGACCGGCAGCGTCGAAACCCCGGACAAGCAGCCACCCGACCCGAAAACTTCCAAGACTGCCCTCGGCAACCCGCAGCTCCTCGGTGAATACCGGGGAGTGCAGCTCGGTAGGAGCACGTTTTTGCCTCTTGGGTTCTCCATCGGCATTCCTGTGGCAATGGGAAACCCGGATCCGACCACCATCAGTTGGAACGACCGCGCCACTGGAGCGCTCAACGATTTCGTGGATGCGGCGCGCGGATGGCGGGACGGCGAGCTCTTCGCAACCAAACGATTCCCCATCGCCCTGTCCGTCGGACTGAACTATTACCTGGCAGCGTTGGAGGTCCACGCTTTTGAAAAGCTGCTCTTTTTGCCGAAGGTGGGTGGGAAGATCGAGGTCCCTACCGGAGCCATCGCCAATGACCCCAATGCAACCTACAAAATGAACGGCTTTGCCATGCGGAGCGTCACCGGGCTTGGAGCAAGCTACCAGCTAGTGGACAGCATCGGGCTTGCCCTCGGGCTCGACACCTGGCTCGCGATTCGCATCTTGAACCCCATCGCGTATGAAAATTCCCAGGCCACGTCTTCCTGGTCACCCTTTCAATTCGTGCTCGAGCCCAGGTTGGCTGCTACCTTCGGCCCGGTGACACCAAGCATCGGTTTTGTCGTCCCCGTCGCGGGCAAGCTCACGGACAAAGGGATTTACGGACTGCGTTTGCGCGCAGATTTCGCCTTCTGAGCAGGGTGCTTCCACCGGCGGCGTGCACCAGTCCATCCCGCGGGTAGAATCCCAGCCCATGCGCATCGCCGGCCCATTGCTTTGCGCCCTCTACGCGGTGGCGCTGTGCGCGCTCGGCTGCGGGCCGTCTCTAAAAGCGGCGCGCGGGGGCGAAGCGGCAGAGGCCGGGGGCCAACCGGTACGCGTTAGCGACGAGTCCTTTGCGCAGCAAGCTTACCAACTCTTGATGAGCGGAGAGTCGAAGGGCAAGCGCCACAATCTTTTGGTGGGCGTGGTGCGCCGGCAATTGGTGCGGGCCGAGCGCCGTTTTGCGGCGGGTCATCCCGAAGCCGGCTTGCACGCGCTCTCCGGCGCCCTGTATCTCGTTCGCGCCGGAGAGTTCGATCCGTCCATGCTCGAGCATGCGTCTGTGGCGCTCTCGGCGGCTGCGAGCGAAGTGGCCCGCCTGGGCGACGAAGGCCGCTCGTTTGCTCTCTACTCGATGCTGCTAAAAATCCTGCCACCCGGGGCGGAGCGAACCGACGTTGAGCAGCACCTCGGCGCTCTGCAGCGCTGGTCTAAAACACAAGAGCGGGCGGGGCCTTTACAAGCGCTCGGAGCCGACCAGCGTGCAGCGGTTCAGCGGGCGCTGTTCGAGCCCACGCAGCAAGCGCTGGACGCAGCACGCCGGGCGACCGAAGCCTGGATCGTAAGAGCCCTGCAATCCAACATCGGCGAACGGGTGAGCGCTCAGAACCTCGATCGAGAAGAAATACTCGAGGTTTCGCGCGCCATCCGTTTCGGCGGGATCATACTGACCGCGCTGTATTTGCGTCACGGGGATGCTCGCGGAGCGCTCGATGCGCTGGGCAAAGGCCCCATGGCGGATGTGTTGCCGCGCTGGCTTCGCGACTGGCTGGAGCGAGCGGCAGACTCCGACGATCCGGAATCTTGGGCAGAACTATATCGATTCTATAGCTCCGCGGCGTCCGCCGGCCGTCCGGACCTATCGGTGGACCCGGAGCTGGCGCAGGCCGCGGCTTGGGGCACTGCGGTGGAGCTGTTTCGCAGTCTGCCCGGCTCGCCGGCCTCGACTCTTCCGCTCGGGTTTGAGCTCGTCGAACGCGGCATGGCGGAAGTGGCGCCGCTGGTTTTGGCGAGCGGCTTGGCTGCTTCTCCGACGGCGCAAGACGTTAACGCAGCCATGTCGGTGGTGATGCAAGCCATCCGAACCGAGGAGGAGGCGCTGCAGCTTCCTGGGGCGCGTCGAGCCTTTGCCGGTGCACAGCCAATTCTCGCCCTCGCAGAGTCAAAAAAATTCGCTGGCCGTATACGACCCATCTCCGCTGCCCGGCTGCGGTACGTGATGGGAATGCTCGAAATGCGCAGCGGCGAGCTCGAGCGGGCCAAGCCTCACATCGAGGCCGCTGCGCGCGCCGAGGGAAGCGTGGACGCTTTGAACGCTCTGGCCGCCATCGACCGGCAGCGGGGCGATTCGGAAGCGGCTCTACGATGGTTGCGCCGCGTGGTTGGGGCTGGCGAGCGAGCAGGCGAACCGGTGGTACAGGCGGAGGCCCTCATCACCATCTTCGAGATTCACCGCGACCTTGGCCATGTGGAAGCCGCTAAACAAGCGCTTCAAACCGCGCTGACCCGGACACTCGAGGCTCGCCAGCGCGCCACCGTCGATCCCGATCGCGCGCAGGCCGAGCGACTCCTGGCGCGAGTCCTGGAGCATTACGGCAACGCGGAGGCGGCGCGTCGCGCGACCGAAAGGGCGTATGCGGCTTCGCGATCGGATATTCGCCAATTCACGGCGACGGTGATGGATGCCTCGCG
>DASXTY010000917.1:0-5490 GCA_036505155.1 Polyangiaceae bacterium
GAGCTTTCGGTCAAGAAGTTCGATTATGTTCGCGCTGAGCGATTTTTCCGGCGCGTCGTGGCGTTCAACGAGCGCAACGCCGAAGCCGTGCTCGGTTTGGCGGTGTCCCTGCTGCGGCTCGACGACGTTGCGGCGGCCAAAGCGTGGGGTGAGCGGGCCGCACAGCTGGCTCCGCGCGACCCGGAGGCGCGCATTGTCTATGGCGACATCTTGCGAAAGCTCGGCGAGGATCAGCGCGCCCTCATGGAGTGGCGAGAAGCGGCCCTTTTGGATCCGAACCACCGGGATGCAAAGAAGCGGCTAGCGCGAGCTGGGGTGACACAATAATTGCTGCAATTGCCACCGCCAGTCCCGGAAAATTGGGCCTAGCGTCCTGAGTCCACAATTCCTACCGGAATTGATGGCCGCTTCGCGGTCCGCTGCTGCGCAGCGGCAGGCCACTATCCTGTTTTGAAGGGGAGCCTCGCGCCCCCCTCGGCCTTCGGCCGATTCACCCCCAGAGAAAAATTCTCCGCCGAATTTTGCTAGTGTGCCGAAGGCATTTATAAGGCGAACTACGGACTCGGCACACTAGCGTGGTAGTCTTCGACGATGCCGACCAGCAGCCTTTTCGAGCAGCTCGGGGGCGAGCCGGTGCTGCGCAAGATCATTGATCGGTTCGTCGATCGAGTGGTCGACGACACCATGATTGGCTTTTTCTTTCGCAACGTCGATCGTCAAAACCTGAAGCATCGGGAATACGAGTTTTCTGCCCGCCACCTGGGCGCTCCGGTAAAATACCGCGGCCGGCCATTAGCCGAGGTGCACGCAAAACACCCGATAATGGGCGGACAGTTCATGCGGCGGCTCACAATTCTCAAAGAAACCCTGGCCGAGTTCGGGGTCCCTGAGCACATCCGGGAGCACTGGATCGCGCACACCGAGTCTCTGCGCCCGCTCATCACGCGCGATCCGGCAGGGGAATGCAATGCGCCGTCCGCTGCCGAGCCCCGTCCCGCGGCGGGCGGTCGGACGGGCTGAGGCGAAGTCGTTCTGATGGTCCGACGGCGTACATTCTCCTGCTTGGCGCCCGCGTTGTGGCTGCTTGCATCCGGTTGCACCACGGCAGGCTCGTATTGGGTCGCACAGCCCCTTTCGCCGGGAGAAGAACCGACCCTTGAAGCCGGCGAAATGCCTCAGCAACGCTCACCAGCGCGACCGGGTCACGCGCCGGCCGCGCGCTCGCGTGCGCTGAACGCCCACACCCTGAGCGACACCGGTGCGGCCGATCCCGCTCCCGACAGCGCGGACTTGGTGAGCGCGAGCCAAGGCTCCCCGCCCGCTCCACGTGCCGCGAGCAAACTCCAGGGCCGAATTCTCGGTACGTTTCGCAACACCTACTACGACTTTCCGAGCGAACCGGATTTCCAAGGGGAGCTGGTCGCGCTCAAAGACGCCCGCTGCAACACCATAAAACAAGTGCCCCGTGGCTTTTACGAATCGGTCTGCGTACAGGGAAGCGGCACTCTGGCGACCGGCACCACGGTGAGCTTTGCAAAGCGCGACTGTTCCTGTGCGCCCATCTGTCCGCGCACCGAGCAAAAGATCTGCTTCGAAGCACTGGATCACGAAAAATTTCCCTGGGGGCGCGGGGCGACCGGAAACGCCATCACCCCGCTTCTCACGGCGGCGGTCGATTCCGACGTCATTCCCATCGACACACCCATCTACATTCCGGAGTTCGACGGAGCTCCGCGCGACCCCAATTCCAATGCGCCCCACGACGGCTGTTTCATCGCGCAGGACCGCGGCGTTCGCGTCAAGGGCAAGCACGTTGACCTCTTCACCGGCAGTCCCGGTTTGACCCGGCTCTGGAATCAGGTGGTGCCCAGTAATCGCGGTGTCACCGTGGTCCTTGACAGCCCCCGGTGCGCTCGCGAGGGAGACGTGAGCAAGAAGCTCAAGCGCTAGCATTCTGCTAGGTTCCGATTTCGAGTTCCGCGACGAACAGGGCCGAGCAACCGCCGAGGCTACCGAGTCCAGTCGCGACGCAAGGCCGCTAGCGCGTCCTTCTGAGATATTCGCGAGTTGCCCTTCAGGAACACCACGTATCGCCCCAAGATCAGACGTACCCGTTCCGAAAGCGGAAGGTTGAGAAACTGTTCGAGCGAATACCGTTTGCGTGCCCCGGGCTCCTCCACAATGACGGTGTCAAAGGGCAGCTCACCTGGCACAGTGCTACCGGTTGAGAACAGCTGAACGAGTTCCGTTTACGATGGCGAGCGCCTCTTCGATCAGATCGGGCGAAACCCGGAGTTCCTCGAGCGTTTCCTTGAGATGTTGGACCACAGCATCGAAGTGGATGTCGCTCAATCCCCGACCCACCAAGTCACCATGGGCGGTTCTGAGGTCCCGGCCTCGATACTTGCCCGGCCCGCCAAACGCCCACGTCATGAACGCTACTTGCTTACGGGCCTGCGCTTCCATGTCCAGGCCTTCGAAGAACGGGCGCGTGGTCTCGTCCTCCATCAACTTATCGTAAAAAACACCGACGGCAGCCATGATCGCCGCTTCGCCGCCAATTCGTTCGTATAAACTCGGTGCCACTTTATGCGGTACGGTAACACGGAAGGCCGCCCCGGCGCAAGATGACGAAGCCCAGCGCCGACACGGATAGGCCGACGAAGATCGGCCAGATCCGAATCGTGTGCTCGATAACTGGATTGTGCCGCATCATGAGTACGATCACGGCGTTGTACAGGCAGTGAGCGACTGCGCAGGGCACGATGGAACCCGTATACACCCGGGTCAATCCAAAAGATATGCCCAGCACCATGGTACCAGCCGCTTGCGTGGGCTCGAGATGGAAGAGACCGAACATCGCGCTGGGTAATAGCACAGCCAGCGCGCGCGATCGGGAAACAAAAGCCCCGGTGATGAGCCCGCGAAACATGGCTTCTTCCGCCAGGGCGGGCGCGAAGGCCAGCGCGTGAATCAGCGCGGCGAGCTCACCCAAGCTGGCGCGAGGCGCCGTGATCCCCACCAAATCCGAAGCGGTGAGCTCGTCCCCTACCAACCGATACACCACTTCAGCGGAAGCGCTCGCCAGCGGCATGACGCCAAAAACCAGCAGGAGCGCGCCCAACAGCTCGCGAGCGGCTGGAGCGCGGATGGGCAAGACTTGCGCCAGGCTCGGCTTGAGCACCCAGATCCAGGCGCCCACCACACCCAGCAAGCTCAGCTCGACGGCGAGCGTCCCCCCTGCGACCCATAACGGGTGGGTCAGAACCGGAGAGAGCTCCGGGTCCTTCAGCACGCTCATCGGAACTCCCGAAGCTTTCGCAATTTCGGTAGCCATGAACGCAAAGCCGGTGCTCACCGCTATCATGACGACTCCGGTGGTGACCCAAATCAGTGCGACTTCTAGCGGCGACGGAATCTTTCCCCCGCGTGCATCCGTTGTCTTTGCGGCGACGATGCTCAATCTTCAACCGGCTCCGCACTGCTTCCGGCCCGTTGCGATTGCCATCCGGAGGTGTTTATATCCCGGCAAGTTTGCGAAACATTGGAACCCACCGATGATCCGTCTACACCCTTTGCACGCGTTAACTCTATGGCTCGCGCTCCCTTTCGGACTTGTCGGCTGCGATGATTCTACTGCCCCCAAAAATCCGTTCGAACCGTCGCCGAGCGCTCCCAAAAATCCACCTCCGCTCACCGAAGCCCCCAAGCCCCCCCAAGGGGCGCCGGACTTGGCCATCGATACCTTGGGACCCAAGGTAGGTTTCACGCGCGTGGTCCTGAAGCAACCCTCGGATGCCGCAAAGCTCCACGCAGAGCTCAACCTGCACGAGCAGTTCATCAAAGACAAGGAGGTCATGCTGCGCGTAGATCGAAAGTCCGAGCTGAACTGGGTCGCCGTTTTCATCTCCGAGCTCTCGAAGCTTGGGGCCTCGACCGTCTTGGTCAAAACGGAAACGCGCCATGAATTTCCCGGCCAGCTCCGGTTCGTTCCCCAGCGCGCACTGAACAACCCGGCGCCCTGCAGCGTTGTCAGCATGGTTTTGGAAGATCGGGGGACTGCGGTGTGGAAGCTTTCCGGCGGGGTTGCCACCAAATACTCCAAGGGCTTTGCAGGTCCAGATCTCACTATGACGGCGGACGCCTTGAAGCGGTTCGCAAAGGGGTGCTCGGAATCCGACTTGTTGTTCATTTCGGCCGCGCAGCCGATCGAGTGGGGGCTAGCCTACGACTTGGGCGCATCCGCTTACAAGCTCGACCCGACCCACTTTGGACGTCTCGTGCTCTTGGATGAGGTACCGACCGCGGGGCGAAAGGTTGAGCTCTCCTCCGGTTCGCGGTAGAGGCGGTCGAACGTTTGGAGGGCCGGTGGGGTCAGTCGGTGAAGTTTACAACTCTGTTTTTGGGTCACCACGATCGACGTTGTGTCGACAGAATCACCGAGGCGTTGGACGGGATGCTCGCCGCGATGCGGCTCTGGACAGTGCTCAGCATTTCGAGTGCCGAGCTTCGGCTGCTATGGGACCTGTTCGAGGGCCGTGACGTGGGCGCGAACGACCTGGTTCCCGCGGGAACCGAACCTCTAAAACCGGTGATCCATCACGGGAAAAACTCCATGGCCGCATTCCGCAGCTTTCAAAAGCGGTTCGCTCGCGCCGACGACGGATCGGATAATATTTGGGGATACAATCATCACACCTTCCGATGGGCGACTGGCCCCGGTTACTTCGTTGGACACCCGGCCGCTGAAGCCAGCTCGCCGGCTCCATTCCTTTTGGATTACACCGAGCTGCCCCGGAATAAACCTCCCGATTGGCCCGACATCGCACCGAGCAGCTCCCGCCTCGGATGGTTCGTGTATGGTGAGCTGGCGGACTATCTGCGTCGCGTGTCCGCGCACGTAAGCATCGGCCGTGCTTACCGCTCCCACAAGCCGCTGGACAATTGGTTCATCCTGTGCCGAGAGCCGGCCGACGCCGGTTGAGACGGTTCAGCAGCCGGAACAGCTCCTCCAGGCGAAACGGTTTCTGAAGGGTCAGACCAGAATATTGCTGCAGGAATTCGCGCGCCGTATAGGTGAAGGCTCCGCCAGTCATCAGAACGAAGCTACTTAACAGGTGCGGGTAGCGCTCGGCGACGGCTTCGTACACCGCAATACCGCTGATCGCTGGCATGGAAAGATCGCACAGGATAAGGTCGAAGCTGCTGTCACGCTCGAGCGCGGAGAGCGCGTCGACGCCGCTCGAAGCAAACACCACCTCACACTGGTCCTCTACAGCAAGCCGCACCGTTTGTCCGAGCAGCGGTTCGTCGTCAATCAGAAGAATGCGTGAAGTTCGTGGCGCCATTGCCCCTCGAGGCGGAGACAGGGTTCTTTTAGCACGGAATGTGCGGGCCCACGCCACCGCAGTGAAACGCGGGCGGGGAAGGCATCACCGGTCACGGGCAGGATAGGGACTCGGAATTTGGCTGAGGTGGCCGTTTTGGAAA
>DASXTY010000918.1:0-4689 GCA_036505155.1 Polyangiaceae bacterium
GCGGTTATCGGATCGACGGTAACCCTAACCGAACGCGTCGGCTTGGGTGTCGAGCGGTGGGTCGCCCCCGCAACCCGTCCTGCCTTGCGCTCCGGCTCGCTCGGCAAAGCCGTCTTCTCGGGCCGCGCTTCGGTTTGGGGCGCGGCGCCGCGCACCGCTTCCGCCGCCGAACCCGCCAGGCTTAGCGCTTCCCTAGTGGCATCCCGGGCTCGAATGGCTCGCGTGATTGCAAACGCAGCGCTGCCGAGCACCAGGCTTCCGGCGGCAATGGCTCCGACCCGCACCAGGATTCGCTTGAGCATCTCGAAGCGCCTGAGCCCGGTGAGCTCTGCAAGCAGCTGGACGTCATTGGGCCGAAAAGCGAGAGCGCGATTGAAGTGGGCTCCGGCCAGGAGCGTGGCGCGCTGTTTGCGCGCGAGCCGGGCGCACTCGGAGAGCCGCTTGACGATCCTATCTTCGTAACCTTTCGTGTATTGGGCCGGATCGGCCAGATATGCGGCGAGCTCTCCCTGTGGGTCATCAAAGCCGACCACCTGGAACTGGTCCCGAAGCGCTTCGGCGAACTCCCCAGCGGTCGCGTAACGATCGGCGGCGTCGCGCGCCAGCGCTTTGTCGATGATTTTGCTCCACGAGGCGCCCACCGTGGGCCGCGCTCGATCGGCAGGCGTGTACGTGCCGTCCAGAACCCGGCGCAACACCTGCGCCGGATTTTTTCCTTCGAATGGCAGCTTTCCGACCGCGCACTCGTAAAGCAGCACGCCGAGGCCGAATACATCGGAGCGTTCGGACACATCGCCACCTTCGATCTGCTCGGGCGCCATGTGCGCAGGGGAGCCCAACACCTGTCCGGTGGATGTGACTCCTTGCACGTCGAGCAACTTGGCGATGCCGAAGTCCGTGATCTTGACCCGCGCTGCGCCCGGCTCGGACGCTCGCCCCTGCGACGGGCGGCGGCTCGACACCGATGGCACGAGCTCGACCAACACGTTCTCGGGCTTGACATCGCGATGGATGATTCCTTGATGATGTGCGTGCTCGAGTCCGGCGGCTACTTCGATGCACAGAGCCGCGGCAACTTCGGCCGGCATGTGGCCGTGCACCTGCAAGTGCTTTCGCAGCGTGGTCCCGCCCACGAGCTCCACCACCAAGTAGCGCTCATCGTCGTCTTGCTCCGATACGTCGTACACTTCGACGATATTCGGATGTTTAACCTTGGCTACCGCTCGGGCCTCGCTCACGAAACGGGCCGCAACTTCCTGGTTCTCCCGAAGGTGTCGATGGATGATCTTTACGGCGACATCGCGCTCCAGCCGCTTGTCGCGCGCGCGATACACGGTGGCCATGCCCCCGTGCCCGATTTCCTCCAAGAGCTCGTATTTTTCGAGCTGGGGCGTGCTCTCCGCGGGCAAAATCAGGGTGCCACCCTCCCTTCGGCTGCGCGGTCAACGCGGAGCCGTCTTTCCCGTGCGAAACTTGGAAGCGCGCTCGTTTGGGAGAATGATGCCATGGGGGACCGATTGCTCGCTAGCAAAACGAAGGGAAGGGCGCCTCCTTTCACCATACATAAAGGTTCCCCGCGCCTGGCCGGCATTCAGCGCTACCGAGATGGGACGAGCCCCGCGCGAGGCTGGCTCCTCGGTCCCGTAGGTTGACGAGCCCGCCCACCTTGGTATTGACCCGCGGCGATGACCGGCTTCGAACGGGACGCATTGGGCGCGGCCATGCTGGCCGGGACGCCCGTGAGCGATCTGCTCAATCGAGCGGGGGTCGATACGCCCGCTTACGTGTACGACCTCGGGGCTATGGCGGCCGAAATCCGCGCGGCCGCGGAGGGGTTCCAGGGGGCTCCCGGAATCGTGGCTTATGCGGTCAAGGCCAATTCGGCCGGCTCCATCATCCGCGCGCTGGCCCGGGAGGGAGCGGGAGCGGACGTCGTTTCGGGCGCGGAGCTCGAGCTGGCGCTGCGCTCGGGGGTCCCGCCGGATCGCATCGTGATGAGTGGGGTTGCCAAGACCGACCCGGAGCTCGACCTGGCGATCGGCTCGTCGATCCTCTCCATTCAAATAGAAAGCATCGATGAATTCGAGCGCGTGGCGGCGCGTGCCCGGGCACTCGGACAACAAGCATCGATTTCGGTGCGCCTCAACCCCGGAATCGCCATTGATTCGCATGCGCACGTGGCGACGGGCCACGACCAATCGAAATTCGGAATTTCGTTAGCCGACCTCGGGGCGGCTTGGCAAGGGATTGACCGCGCCGCGGATGTCCTTCGAGCCGTCGGCGTATCCACCCACATCGGCTCGATGCTTCGCAGTGTCGAGCCGTATCTCGAAGCGGCTCGAGTAGTGTGCGAGGTGGCGCAAGCTCGCATGTCGAGCGGGGGATGGCTCAAGTTCGTCGATTTCGGCGGCGGCTTCGCCATCGATTACGGATCGGAACCAGCGCCCGAGCCGGTCGCTTTCGTCAACGCCGGCATCGAGCTCCTACGCCGGAGCGGGCTCGAACGGCTTGCGCTGGTCATCGAGCCTGGGCGCGCGCTGGTGGGCCCACACGGAGTCTTGGTGGCGAGCGCTATCGGCGTGAAAAACACGCAGGGGACCCGCTGGTTTCTAGTGGACGCGGCCATGAACGACTTGTTGCGCCCGGCCCTTTACGGCGCCCGACATCGCATCGAGCCGCTCGAACGTCCCCCCGGTGGCTCAAGCTGGCGGGTGGCTGGACCGGTGTGTGAAAGCGCGGACGACTTTGGCGATCACCCGCTTGGCGATCCTCCGCCCGATCGAGTCGTGATTCGGGACGCAGGCGCTTACGGATTTTCAATGGCCAGCGAATACAACGGTAGACCGCTTCCGGCCGAGATATTCGCGCGCGACAGCGAGCTGGTTTCCGTGGCGCCGAGCCCGGGGCGCGGGCGCTGGTTGGAAAGCCGTTTAAAGGCGTAATTCTTAGCTTTTTAGTAGCGCCCCACGCCGCCTCCGCAAGCCAAGAGCTAGCGCACCGACGCTCAACGGCAAAAGATGCAAGATCGCCCCCGCGCCGCCGCGTGCGAGACGGCACCCACAGCTGCCTTTGTCGGACGAACTCGCCGCACCGCTTCCTCCGGTTGCACTTCCGCCAGTGTTCGCGCCGCCAACCGACGTCGTGCCGCCCCCTGATGAGCGGCCACCGGATCCACCGGCTCCGCCCGCAGTTTGCCCTCCGCTGCCGCCGATTGCCGCTCCGCCGCCCATTCCCACAACGCCTCCGCTTCCACCGGTTCCCGTGCCCCCGCACCCGGCGCCGGTCCTGTCATTGGGAGTGAAGCGATACACCGCTCCGGCACCGTAAAAAACGATGTAGAGCGAGCCGTCGGGTCCCATTCGAAACGAAACCGGTCGGTCGGTCCCATAGTTACCGACATCCAGCGGCATGGTGGACGAAACCCCGTCCCGAGCTGCGTTGACCGGTAAAGCCCGGATGAAGCTCGGTCCAGCGTCGCCGAAGATGTAGTGCGGGCCGCTGAAAACGTTTGCCCATCCGCAGCCTTCAAGAATCAGGCCGCCGGTCACCGAACCGCCGGAAATCGTCGGATACGCGTACACCGGAGGAGTACACGGCCGTGATGGCGTCATGCCCGTACAATTCATGCCAGCGACGTTACCCCATACTTGGTCCCCTTCTTCGAATGGGTAACCGTAGTGTTGGTCCATCGACCCAACACTGATTTCCTCTCGGGTGACTTCGCCGACATCTCCGATCCAAAGCAACCCAGTTTGCGCATCCACCCAAAAACGCCAGGGGTTGCGGAAGCCCCAAGCGTAGATCCGTTTGTCGGGAGCCGCGGAAATCCACGGGCCGTTGACGCTGTCACAAGCGGTCACGCTGGTCAGGGCGACCAGTGGATTGTCGCTGGGCACCGCGCCCTGCAGATCTACGCGCAGGATCTTCCCGTTTCCCTTGTTGAGACAGCTACTGTATTTGTTGTCCGGCGGGGTGTTATTAGCGCCCGTATCGCCAACGCTCACGTAGAGCATGTTGTTGTAAATGAAAAGACCGCCTCCGTCGTGATTCGCGGGACCCTCCAAACCGGGACCCACTCCTCGCGACGCCGCCACGACGGGCGTCATATCGACGGTCAGCGAATCAGTGGCGGTGAGCACCGCCCGGTATACCCGGTGCTTGTCGTTGTCAGGACCGTTGGAGACGTAGAAATAGAAAGTGAAGTTACTGGCCACGTTGGGATCCGCCACCACGCCGAGCAGTCCCTTCTCCGAGCTCGTGTCCAGCGTTCCTCCAAACGGGTACGGGACCACGTTCAGCGTGCCATCGGCGCGGCGGACTACGACCTGCCCGCTTTTCCGGGTGACGATCGCGCGACCGTCAGCGGAAAACGCGATATCGGTAGCGCCGTTGGCACCGTTCACGTACTGGGTGTCCACCGTAATCGTGGTGTTGAACGGCGCGAGCAGCGCGGCTTTTGCGGAAGGAGCCAGTACCAGCATCAGCACCGCGGCCGGCAACGCCCCAAAGCGCGGAGTCTTGGCCGAGCGTGAATGAGAACTAGAAAAACTCGTCATGCGGAGTACCCTTATCCAGCATCGAGCCTAAGCTCAGGCATTGTTCATGTCTATCACTAAGCCTCGCGAAGCGTATTTCTTGGCTGCGTGGTGGATTATCACTATTTCCATCCCGGCCTGCTCCGGTCAGTCG
>DASXTY010000919.1:0-2372 GCA_036505155.1 Polyangiaceae bacterium
GTCGTGCACGGGACAGGTGACCGGTCCCGCCGGTGAGGCGTGGCACATTGCGCCCGGCAAATTGAAAGGGGTGGTGTATTACGCCACTTACGCGTCGCCCGACTTCAACAACCTGTCCGGTATCATCCGTTTGCGGCTCGGTTCCCAAGCGGAGCGCTTCCTGCAAGTGGACGGACAGTGCACGGTCTGCCACTCGGTGAGCGCCAACGGCGAAGTTCTGGCTACCGGAATCAACTGGCCGGGCGATAGTGTAACCTTCGACCTCCGGAGCGGAGCGGTGCCGCCGCCCCAAATGGTGCGGACCACCGACGGCCCCATGTTTTCGTTTGCAGCCCTGACTCCCGACGGGAGGCGCGCGTTCACCAGCGGGGGACCCAACCAAGCATCTGTCAGGGGACAGGAAACATCGGGTCCTTCGCGGCTGGTGGACACCAGCAATGCGCAGGTGATTTCCGCTCCCAGCCTTCCCGTCCAATATGCCCAGACACCAAGTTTTTCTCCGGACGGTGCGCATGTCGCGTTCAACAATTCGGATGTTGGGCTAGGGCACCTGGGAATGATGGACTATGACGGCAGCCAAAATCCCCCGCTTTTTTCCAACCTGAAGGAGATTGCAGCCAACTCCAATAAGACCTTGGGATGGCCTTCTTTTCTACCGGACTCACAAGCCATCATCTATCAAGAAGGCACCACGATAACTTACGACAAGGGGTACCGCGCCGCAGGCTTTGAAACTTCATACCCCGCCGAGCTTCGTTTGGTCGAGATCGCGGGCGGCACCGTGCGTCCACTGGGAGCTCTCAACGGATACAACCCCGACGGCAGTGTTTATCTGCCGGCCGGCGCCACCGGCGATGTGGCCAAAGCGCAGGGCGACGATTGGAAGACCTTCGAGCCGACGGTTCTGCCACGGCCCATCGGCGGCTATTACTGGGTCATGTTTTCGAGTCGCCGCACCTACGGCAACACCCTCGCGCCGGGCGGCACCGTGGCCAACACCGCCGATGCCTGGCTCGAGGTGCGAAAGAAAATCTGGGTGGCCGCTATCGACGTGAACCACGCCGGCAAACCAGACCCCAGCCATCCCGCCTTTTACCTGCCCGGGCAAGCGCTCAAATCCAGCGCTCTCCGACCGTTCGTCGCACTCGAGCCCTGCCAGGCACAGGGGGCGAGCTGCGAGTCGGGCGTGGACTGCTGCGACGGATTTTGCCGGGAGACCGGGCGCGCCGCAGACGGAACACCGATTCTTCAATGCGTTCCGCCGCCCCCGGCAAGCTGTTCAAACCTGGACGAAGCGTGCGTGACGGCGGCCGACTGCTGCGATCCCACCAACTTGTGCATCCTCGGTCGCTGCGCCCTCCTGGTTCCCGATATCAAGTGAGCTGCGGCTTATAGGTCAACCGCTCTTGTCGGTTTTCTTGGGTTTGCTGCTCTTGTGCTTTTTCGTGTGACAGTTGGAAGACTTGCAGTCTTTGCCTGAGGTACACACCTTACCCTGGGGATCGCACTTCTTTTTGGCGGCAAGTGCGGGGGTCAGCGCACTGGACGCAGCGACCCCCGCGAACGCGAGCGCGGTCGACAGGGCGAGCGCCTTGATAAGCTTCATGGTTCGAGCTCCTTTTTTGGCGATCCCGCTCGAAAGCGGGGCGCCGAGCGAAGTATCCGCCCGGCGTGTATCAACACCCAAAAAAGTCGCGGCTGGTCGTGGTTATTCCCGGTTAGAGCGCGCCTGAAGTGGAGCGTTTTGCAGGTCAGAATTCGGCCACACCCCGTTTCAAGCATGGCCGCGGAGTCAAGCGCCGGCCGTAATCCGCTCGCGACGCTCGGCGGGAGGCTTGCTTCGGTAAGTCCGCTTGTAGTGCTCGAAATCCCAGGTCTCGAAAAACTCCTGCGCGGCCTGCCGCCCCGATTCGTAGAGCGCGTCGCGACGGGCGGGCGCGATGTCGAAGTCGGTGGTGCGCACGCCGAGCGTGGGGATGGCTATGGTGCGCGCGAAGTGTTGGTCCTGAATGTAGCGCGCATCGTGCGCCTCGATCATGGTGGAGAACAGCGCGCCCAGCAGGCTCACCGGCCCGGTGATGGCAGCTGGCTTCCCGTCCGAAGGATCGACGAGCTTGTAGCCGAAGGTGGGCCAGGCTGGTTCACCGGTTTCGTCATCGAAAAGCCAAACGGGAAAATTGCTGAGCACGCCCCCGTCCACCACATAAGAGGGGTGACCGCGATGTTGTAAGATGACCGGTTCGAAGAAAAAAGGGATGCTCATGCTCATGCGCACGGCCCTGGCGATGTCCAGGGAATCCGGCGCTTGGCCGTAGTCCGCGATGTCTTGCGGAAGCACCAGCAGCTTACCCAGCGAAATGTCGGCGGTGATG
>DASXTY010000920.1:0-12227 GCA_036505155.1 Polyangiaceae bacterium
GCGAGCTCCATGCGAGCGCGCGACGCGGAGAATATCGCCGACTGGTAGTGCGGACGTCATGCCGCAAGGATACGACCGCCTACGATTTTCGCAAATGGCTAGCGGGACGGACCGAGCTGCCGCCACTTCCGGTACACCAAAGTGTCAGCGATGTCTTGATCTGTGCCGCCGTCGCTGCTTCTGCCGCAGCCACTGCCCCCGCTCCCGCTCCTGATGCTGCCGCAGGCGCTGCTCCCGCAGCCGCTCCCGCTACCGGCGGGACCGGAGCGGAGGCGCGATGCGACCAAAATCTCGACGGAGTCCGCCGGTCTGCGCTATAAGCGCCGCGGCCAATAGTGACGCCAGCTTGTGCACGGAGATGTTGACAGCGCTTCTAATAGCGGTTGCGCTGTTGTGTGCCGGAGCACTCGGATCGATCCTCGCGTGGCGGTCGGATACTCTCGCGCTCCGCGTGGGCACCGTGGGAGGCTTATGCGGCTGCTTGCTGGGAGGTTCCGCCAGCGTTCGCTACCTACTCGAGCATCCCGCGCCAACGGATTTCAGGAGGCCTTGGTCGCTTCCGGTTGGAGAGTTGCACGTGGGGGTGGATTCTCTTTCCGCCTTCTTTCTCGTCTGCGTATTTCTGATCTCCGCGCTGGCTGTGGTCTACGGCGCTGGCTACATGACCGCCTATATTGGCAAACGCGCCGTCGCGCCGATTACCGCCTGGTTGCTCTTGTTGGTCGCCTCGATGGTGGTGGTCGTCATCGCCCGAGATGGGGTGCTTTTCCTGATGGCCTGGGAGGTGATGTCGCTGACCTCTTTCATGCTGGTCGTGTACGAGCACGACCGCGAAGATGTTCGCGCCGCGGGGATGACCTACTTGGTCGCGTCCCATCTCGGAGTCGTCTTTCTGTTCATTTTATTCGCACTTCTCGGGGGAAGCTCAGCGAATTGGGACTTCGATCAATTCGCAACCAATGTCTCTTCTGCGCGGCTTTCGACCCCGTGTTTCCTGCTGGCGCTCATCGGGTTCGGAACCAAGGCGGGTTTCTGGCCGGCGCATGTCTGGTTGCCGGACGCGCATCCCGCAGCTCCTAGCCACGTATCCGCGTTGATGTCCGGCGTCATGATCAAGATGGGTATTTATGGCTTGCTTCGGACCCTGCTGTTCTTGGGCCCGCCGCCGGCATGGTGGGGTGCGGTGATGATCGGCATTGGGACCGTTTCCGGCATCGCGGGGGTGCTCCACGCGCTGGCACAACATGATCTCAAACGGCTGCTTGCATACCACAGTGTGGAAAACATCGGGATCATTGCGCTCGGATTAGGGGTGGGGCTTTTGGGCCAGTCGCAGCGAAATTCCGAGATCGCCTTCTTGGGATATGCAGGGGCCTTGTTGCACGTGCTAAACCACGGCTTATTCAAAGGGCTATTGTTTCAGTGCGCGGGGAGTGTCCTGCACGAAACCGGCACCCGGGATATCGAGTCGCTGGGAGGGCTAGCACGCACAATGCCCATCACCGCGGCGCTCTTTCTGACTGGGTCTGTGGCCATCTGCGGCTTACCGCCGCTCAACGGTTTCGTGAGTGAGTGGCTGATCTACGTCGGTGCTTTTGGCGCGTCCAGCGCGCTCCCCACCCGGCTCGGAGCTCTAGCGCTGGTGACGGTGCCGGCGCTGGCGCTGATCGGAGGCCTGGCGGCCGCGTGTTTCGTCAAAGCCTACGGGGTGGTTTTCCTCGGCGAGCCACGCACCAGCGCTGCTCGAAGCGCTCACGAACCCGGAGTATCGATGCGTGTGGCAATGCTGGTCGGCGCGGGGTTGTGCGCTGCCATCGGTTTCTTTCCGACGGGAGCGCTCCGCCTGGTGGCGTTGCCAGCGGGCAGCCTTTTGGGATTGAGCCCCGCTGAGATGCCCGTGCTCCCGGCACTCACCGCGATCGCGAAGGTCGGCGCTGCTCTGCTGATCGCAATCGCTGCGCTCGCGCTGCTGCGGCGGGCGCTATTGCGGCATCGCGAGGTCGCTACCGCGCTCACCTGGGGCTGCGGTTATTCGGCACCGTCGCCGCGCATGCAGTACACGGCGGCTTCCTTCGCAGAACCCGTGCTGGAGCCCTTTCGTCCCGCATTGCAGGTATTGGCGGTGCAGGAGGGTCCCGATGGTCCTTTCCCAGAAACTGCGCGTTTTGAGGAACACCTGGGAGACAAAGCGGGCGAAAGGCTGCTCATTCCCGCAATCCGGGGGATCGTCAATGTCCTTTTGAGATTCCGAGTGGTGCAGCAGGGGCGGGTTCACCTGTATTTGGTCTACATGCTGGTGACTCTGGTCGCCCTTTTGGTTTGGCAGCTGAGAGGAGTCCGGTGACCGCCGTTGCGCTGATCCAGCACGGGTTGTTGCTCCTGGTATTCCCACCGCTCATACCGGGAACGATTGCCAAAGTGAAAGCTTGGTTTGCCGGACGCAAAGGCCCGCCGCTCCTTCAGCCGTATTACGACATCGTCCGGTTGCTCAGAAAGGGAGCCGTTTACAGCCGAACTACGACCTGGGTATTTCGCGCCGGTCCTTGCATTGGGCTCGCGTCGGTACTGCTGGCCGGTCTGCTGGTTCCTCTGGCGGGGCAGGGGTCGCCTTTTGGTTTTCCAGGGGATGTCCTGGCGTTCGCGTACCTGCTCGGCTTGGGCCGGTTCTTTACCATGGCGGCGGCGCTCGACACGGGATCGAGTTTCGAAGGAATGGGCGCCAGTCGCGAAGCTGCGTTTTCCGCACTGGCGGAGCCAGCACTGTTTCTGGCCCTGGCCATCGTGTGCGTTCCGGCACACAGCGTCTCGTTTCGCCAGGCGCTCGGAGCGCTTCCAGCGCCGGCTTGGGAGACGCTGCATCCTGCGTACCTGGCAGCGGCGATTGCCCTCTTCATCGTTCTACTGGCGGAAAACTCGCGGGTTCCGGTGGACGATCCGAATACCCATCTCGAGCTCACCATGGTGCACGAGGTGATGGTTCTGGATCACTCGGGACCGGATTTGGCGTTCATCCTGTACGGAGGCGCCATCAAGCTCCTCATCATGTCGAGCTTGCTGGTGCACCTTTGCTTGCCGATGCAGCGCCTGGGAGCCTACAGCGCCTTCGGAGTTTTCTTTGCTGCCGAGCTCGCCATTGCCATCCTGGTGGGGGTGGTGGAGTCCACCATGGCACGGCTCCGCCTGCCGCGCGTGCCGCAATTTCTGATCGGTGCGTCGGTGATCGCCGCCATCGGCGTCGCCGCCATGTTCTACAGAGGATCGCCATGACCGGGTTCACCGATCTGCTCCTGCTCACCGTGGTGGCGCTGGACCTTTACGTCGTCGCGTCCAGCCGATTGGCGTCGTGCGTGCGGGCCTGTGCCGCCCAAGGGGTAGCTCTAGCCATGCTTCCGGCTGCTCTGTCTTGGAGCGGCGGCGCGGTGCAGCTCGGGCACTTGGTGCTTTTGAGCGGGGGGACTCTGGTGGTCAAAGCGTTCGTAATTCCACTCCTGCTTTCGCGCACCATCCGAGTGGCGAACGTCCGGCGAGAAGTGGAGCCCTTCGTGAGCTTGCACCTATCGGTGTTGCTCGCCACCGTCCTCATCGGCGTTTCCTTCTGGCTGGCGAGCGCGCTGACGTTGCCCAGGCCGATGCCCTCGAGCCTGATCGTCCCCATCGCGTTCGCCACGGTATTCAATGGGTTTCTGGTGCTGGTGAGCCGAAAGAAAGCGATTACTCAGGTGGTCGGCTACCTCCTCATCGAAAACGGCATTTTCATTTTCGGGCAAGGACTGGTGCAACAAACTCCATTTGTAGTGGAGCTCGGCATTTTGCTCGATCTTTTGGTCGGCGTGTTCGTCATGGGCATCGCCATCCACCAGATCAGTCGCGAGTTCAACCACATCGATACCGAGCAGCTTTCCACCCTCAAGGATTGACCCGATGCTCCTCTTATTTCTGGTGCTAATTCCCGCTGTTTTGGGCTGGATAGCGCTGTACGTCAAAAGCGTGCGCATCGACCTCGGCATTTTGCTTGCCGCGGGGGTGCTGCACCTGAGCGGTACCACATGGTTTTGGGTGGGGGGGCGCGGTGCGAAGCTCGGCGAATTGCTGAAGCTGGACGCGACGGGCTTGCTCTTTCTCTCCGTTACCAGCGTGCTGTTCCTGGCGGCAGCCTTGTACTCGGTTCCGTACATCATCGGTGAGACCCATGATCCGAAGACCGCGCCCCACCGATTCGTTCCCTGCTTGCTGTGGTTTCTCTCCGCCATGACTTTGGTCACGGTTTCCCACCATCTGGGGATCTTGTGGGCCGCAGTGGAAGCAACCACCCTGGCCAGTGCCCCGCTCGTCTATTTCTACCAACGCAAAGGCGCCTTGGAAGCGACCTGGAAGTATCTGCTGATCTGCTCGGTGGGGATCGCGTTGGCGCTGCTCGGCACTTTTTTCCTGGGCATCGCCGCTTCCGCGTTGCCCGGTGCCCATGGGCTCACGCTCACGGAGATGATCGGAGCGGCCCCTTCCATGCCTCGCCCTTGGCTCAAAGCGACGTTCGTGCTGGTTCTGGTCGGCTACGGCACCAAGATGGGACTCGCGCCGTTGCACACCTGGTTACCGGATACGCACAGCCAGGCCCCGTCTCCTGTCTCCGCTTTGCTTTCGGGAGCGCTCCTGAACTGCGCTTTCTTGGCGATCCTCCGCTTCTACCAAGTGTGTCTGGCGTCGGGTGACGCGGCCTTCGCTCGCAACCTGCTGTTGGGATTGGGATTTTTGTCCATCGGCTTGGCTTGCGCTTTCATGGTCGGCCAGCGCGACTATAAGAGGCTCTTTGCTTACTCGAGCATCGAGAACATGGGCGTCATTACCGTCGGAATCGGAGCCGGTGGAGCTGCCACCTACGGAGCCTTGCTGCACGCCGTAAACCACTCGCTGTGTAAGGCGGGCTTGTTCTTCCTCGCGGGCAACATGTTGCGAGTATTTGGCACCACCGTTGCCAGCGAAGTTCGCGGTGTCCTGCGGCGGGTCCCCATCACGGGAGCCTTGCTGTTCACGCTGTTCCTGGCCATCGGCGGCGCGCCTCCCTTTGGTCCCTTCGTAAGCGAATTGGTGATTTTTAGAGTTACCATGAGCGATCCTCATAAATGGCTGGGCATTCTGTTCATTACCCTGCTCGCCGGCGCTTTTCTCGCCATGGCCTCCGTGCTTCTTCCCATGCTGCAAGGCGATTTCCAAGGCGAAAGCGGGGCGCCAGGGCCTATAAAGAGAGAGCCGCTGCTGTCGATCGGTACACCTTTGATCCTAGCGTGTGCCACGCTCCTGCTCGGCTTGCATATTCCGCGCTTCTTGTCCGCGGCGCTGACCGCTGCGGTGCGCTCCATCGGTGCGTGAGCCATGCAACCGGTCGATGCGTCCAATCCGCCCGCGCAACCGTTACCACTCGACGCGCGCGCGGCGTGGACGACGAACGCCGTCGCGATACCCATTGCCCAGGTCCCCGAGCTCTCATCCCAGGAGTTTCGCGGCGCCTGTGTGGATTTGTGCACACAGGGGGCGCGCCTCTCTGCGCTCCTGGCCATTCCATCGGAGAACGCCAAGCCGCTTCAGGTGTTGGCGGTCCTCTCGCACGACGCGAGGCGATGCTTGGCAATCCTGCGGGTGGAATTAGCCGAAGGGGAAGGATATCCAAGCCTTTCGGTTGCGCTGCCCCAGGCGCAAGCGTTCGAACGCGAGCTCTTCGAGAGCCACGGGATCCGCCCGCTCGGTCACCCCTGGCTCAAGCCTCTGCGACGACACGCGGACCTGGAAGCATCGCCGGAGAACGTTCAGGCTCACACATTTTTCCAAGTGGAGGGCGCGAGCATTCACGAGGTCGCCGTGGGTCCGGTGCACGCCGGGATCATCGAGCCCGGTCATTTCCGCTTTCAATGCCATGGCGAAGAAGTGTTGAACCTTGAAATCCAGCTAGGCTATCAGCACCGAGGCGCCGAGCCCCTGCTCCTGCGATCGGCTCCCGCGCGGCGCGTTGTGGTCGCCGAGTCCATCGCGGGGGACACGGTGATCGGACATGCATCGGCGTATGCCATCGCGATGGAGGGGCTGGGCGGCGCCGCACCGCCGGTGTACGCCCAGGCGATTCGAGCCATCGCTCTGGAGCTCGAGCGGCTGTCCAATCACGTGGGTGACCTGGGTGCCCTTTGCAATGATGTCGCTTACCTACCGGGCGCTTCGTGGTTTGGACGCCTGCGTGGTGAGTTCTTGAACCTGCTCATGGAGCTTTCCGGCAATCGCTTTGGTCGAAGCCTGATCCAGCCTGGCGGCGTGCGCTTCGGGCTCACCAACGAGCAGCGGGCGCGCTTCCTCTCACGACTTGTGGCCGCGCGACGTGATCTCCAAGGAACCGCGCAGCAAATGTTCGGTGCTGCTTCGGTGGCATCGCGCTTCGAGCACACCGGAGTGGTGTCAAAAGACGTGGCAGAGTCGCTGGGGCTGGTCGGTGTTGTGGCGCGCGCCAGCGGCTGCGACCGAGACGTGCGCCGTGATCATCCGGTTGGAATCCACCACTTCGTGCAAATTCCGGTCTGCCTTCAGGAGAGCGGCGACGTTATGGCCCGCGCGCAGGTTCGCTGGGAAGAGGTGGAAAAGTCACTGGACTTCGTGGTTGCGCAGATCGAGTCACTGCCCGCCGGTTCCGGCGGCAGCCACGATGTGCGACCCAAACCCTGCATGTTGGCGGTCGGTATGGTGGAGGGTTGGCGCGGTGAGATCGCCCATGTGGCGGTCACGGGAAAGGATGGCCAGCTGGTCGCCTACAAGATCGTCGATCCCTCCTTTCATAATTGGTTTGGTCTGGGGCTTGCGCTTCGAGGTCAAGAAATTTCGGATTTTCCGCTTTGCAACAAGAGTTTCAACCTTTCCTACGCGGGCCACGACCTCTAGACAGAGCATGTTGCATCTTCTCATCCAGCGACTGAGACAAGGCAAGCACACCTCCAGCTTTCCGGCGGGAGGTGCTGGCCTGCCCGAGCGCTTTCGCGGAAGACCGGGAATCGAAGCCGCCAAGTGCAGCGGTGGTTGCAGAGATTGCGCTGAGGCTTGCCCGACCGGAGCCATCGCCACCAGCCCGGTGCGCATTGACCTGGGAGCGTGCCTCTTCTGCATGGCGTGCCAGGACGCCTGCCCCGAAGGAGCGCTCCGGTACACCGCCGACCCGAGGCTTGCCGCTCGAAACAAGGCAGACCTCATCGTGGCCGAAGGCGAAGATCCAAAGCTTGTCGCCGCGTTGGACGCCGGGATGAAGCGCCTCTTTGGACGCTCGCTGAAGCTCCGGCAGGTTTCCGCCGGAGGCTGCAACGGTTGCGAGGCGGAATTGGTGGCACTTGGAAATGTGGTCTTTGACTTGAGCCGGTTCGGGATAGAGTTCGTGGCTTCGCCGCGCCACGCTGACGGACTGGTGGTGACGGGTCCGGTCACCCAAAATATGGAGCTCGCCCTGCGGGAAACCTACGCCGCGGTCCCGTCACCCAAGATCGTCATCGCGGTCGGAGCGTGTGCCATTAGCGGCGGGCCCTTCGCCGGTTCCAGTGTTTGCAAGAACGGTGTGCCGGCCGACATCCCCGTCGATCTCTACGTGCCCGGCTGTCCCCCGCATCCTGTGACGTTGCTCGATGGACTACTCCGATTGCTCGGTCGCATCCAGGGGGATGAGAGTCGCCGGGCTCGATAGCTATCTCTTACCACTCAATGCCAGGCCTCTAAAAAAAACCGGCTGACTTGGCTGCAAGCGAGACGTATTCTCGCGCCCGAGCGCCCGGCGAACGCTGCTTCGGCGCTCAGGCACCTAGCGCATGGTCGAGCAGATCGGATTCGGAGTCATCGCCGCGGCTCTGCTGTTTTCCGCGCTACGGGTGGTGAGCGCGAAAAATTTGGTGCATGCGGTCCTGTGGCTGGCGGTGACGCTTTCGACGACCGCGGTGCTCTTCGTCTGGCTGAGCGCTGCGTTTCTGGCGGCCATTCAAATTTTGCTCTACACCGGGGGTGTCATCACCTTGATGCTGTTTGGGGTGATGCTCACTCGGCGGACGGAAGGGGTTCGCATCGAAAACGAAGCCGCGCCCAAGCGGAGCGGACCGGCTCTGGTGGCTGCCGCGGCGCTATTTGGTCTTTTGGCGGCTGCGGTAGCCAGCACCGAAGACTTGCCACTAGAACCGTCAGCGCCGGCGACGATTCAGCAGATAGGCCGCTCTTTTTTGACCGAGCAGGTGCTCGCTTTCGAGGTGCTTTCGCTTTTGCTCTTGGCCGCCATGATTGGCGCCATCGTGGTGGCGCGCCGGCGCGACTACGAATCTGGGCCGCAAGCCCGCGTCGAGGGCGAGCCATGATTCCACTCTCGCACTATCTGCTGCTTTCCACCGCGCTTTTTTGCATCGGTGTTTATGGCGTGCTTTCACACCGGAACGCGGTCGGCATTCTGATTTCGGTCGAATTGATGGCCAACGCCGTCAACATCAATTTGGTCAGTTTTTCCCGCTACCAGGGGAGCTACTTGGGCCAGGTCTTCGCCGTGTTCGTGATTGCGCTCACGGTGGCGGAAGTGATCGTGGGTCTGGCGCTGGTGATTCTGCTTTACCGATCGCGAAAGGACGTGCTGGTGGACGCTGCCAGCGACCTCAAGCACTGAAAAATGCCCGATTCGTCGATGGAGCTCGCTTCACTCGGTAACCCCGTGGATTCTGCGCTGGTGGCGCTCCTGGTCCCGCTGGGAGCTGCGCTGTGCATCGCGATCCTCAGTCCCTTGAGACGGCGGGGAAAACTGGCGGGCTGGCTATCGGTTTTGGCAGCGCTGGTCGCGCTCGCGGCTTCTTCCCTACTGCTCTTTCGCTGGCAGGGCGGCTTGGGGCCGGAGCTTTTCGAGCTCCGCTGGTTGCCCAGAGCTGGAGGCACACTAGCGCGCGTCGGTGTGCGCGTCGACGGCATCTCGGTGGTCATGCTGACAGTCGTCACTTTGGTGGCAACTTGCGTTCAGGTGTTTTCGCTCGGGTACATGTCGGGAGAGCCGGGGCCGGCCCTGGGCCGTTATTTCGCCTACCACTCGCTCTTCATCTTCAGCATGAGCCTCTTGGTGCTGGCTCCCAACCTGCTGGTGTTTCTCATCGGCTGGGAGCTGGTGGGCCTCACCAGCTACTTGCTCATTGGGTTCTACTATCAAAAGCCCAGCGCCGCGCGAGCCGCGGTCAAAGCCTTTTGGACCACCAAGTTTGCCGACATGGGTCTGTTTGCAGCGGTCGTGCTCCTGTTCGCCTGGACCGGTGACTTCAGCTGGGAAGTGCCCTTATCGCCCCAACAGGCGAGCCTCATCACGCTTTTGCTGTTCTTAGCGGTGATGGGTAAATCGGCGCAGTTCCCGCTGCACGTTTGGCTGCCGGATGCGATGGAAGGACCCACGCCGGTGTCTGCGCTGCTCCACGCCGCAACCATGGTGGCGGCGGGCGTCTACCTGATCGTGAGGACGGGTCCTCTTTTTTCGCAGGCTCCGGACACGCTCACGCTGATGGCCTACCTGGGATCGTTTACGGCGCTGTTTGCGGCGGTGATCGCGGTCGTTCAAACCGACATCAAACGGGTTCTGGCCTATTCGACCTGCTCACAGCTGGGTTACATGGTTGCGGGGCTGGGCGCGGGCTCGGTGATGAGCGGTTTTTTTCATCTCACCACCCATGCCGCTTTCAAAGCCTTGCTATTTTTGGCAGCCGGTAGCGTGATCCATGCGGTGGGCAGCAACGAGCTCGGCGATATGGGAGGGCTCGCCCGGCGAATGCGCCTTACGACCACGGTTTTTGTCATTGGTGCTCTGGCGCTGGCGGGAGTACCGCTGTTTGCCGGGTTTTTCAGCAAAGACTTCATCCTGGAGACGGTTTTCAACCAAAAGCTATGGTTGCCGCTGGGCGCGCTGCTGCTCAGCGGCTTTCTCACCGCCTTTTACATGGGCCGCGTGATCGCGCTGGCCTTTTTCGGAACGCCGAGCTCCAAAGCAGAACACGCTCACGAAAGCGGGCCCACCATGGCGCTGCCTCTGATCGCGCTCGCTTTTCTATCTGTCGCCGTCGGCTGGCTCGGTCCACGCATGGCCGAGATGATCCAGGCGGACTACGCGTTCCACCTGACCCCGGTGGGAGCGGCGGCGACTCTCCTGGCATTGGGAGGTCTGTTTTTCGCTTGGCTGGTGTACGCGCGGCGGGCGGTTCCGAGCTCCGTCTTAGCCTGGTTTGCGCCTATCGGTGAGGTGGCGCGCTCGGGTGCGCTCGATCGATTGTACGGTTTTGCTTTTCGTCGCGTCGTGCTCGGCGTGGCAGCGCTGGCGGGCTGGTTCGATCGCTACATCGTGGACGGTCTCATGAACTTCATCGCCTGGCTCGCCATCGTTACCGGCCAGCGGCTGCGGCGTATTCAGACCGGTAACGTTCTCGACTACGTGTATGCGGTAGTTGCCGGCGCTGCCTTGCTCATCGCCTGGGGGATGGTCCGATGACGGGGATCCCGCTTGTGAGCATCATGGTCGGGGCGCCCTTTGCAGCGGCGGTATTGCTCTTGATGGTGCCGGATCGGGTGCGGCTGCTGGTGCGACTGGTGGCTTTCGCCGGTGCCGCTACGGCTCTTGCTGCGAGCATTGCTGTGGCAACCGGATACGATTTGGAAGCGGGCGGCGTGCAGCTGGTTGAAAATTATCCCCTGGTCCCGTCGATCGGCGTCTCGCTCCGCCTCGGCGTCGACGGTTGGGCGGTGAGCCTGGTGCTGCTCACCGGCATCATCATCGTGACCGGGGTGCTCGCAAGCTGGACGCTCGAAAACCGAGCCAAGGAGTTTTTCGTTTTTCTTTTGACACTGGTGGCCGGCGTGTTCGGCGTGTTTGTTTCACAAGACCTGTTCATATTTTTCCTGTTTTATGAAATTGCCGTCTTGCCCATGTACCTGCTCATCGGTATTTGGGGCAGCAGCCACAAGATCACCGAAGCCGGTCCGTTCCGCTTCGTGTGGAAGCTATTCGACATCGGCGGTCGCGAATACGCAGCCATGAAACTCACGCTGATGTTGCTGATTGGATCAGCCTTCATTCTGGTGGTGATTTTGGCCATGTACGTGGCCGCCGGCAGTCAATCTTTCGATTTTGCGGTTCTGGGGCGCACTCAATATTCGCGCGGCATGCAGCTTTGGGCCTTTCCTCTGCTCTGGCTGGGCTTCGGTTCCCTGGGCGGCGTTTTTCCCTTCCACACTTGGTCGCCCGACGGCCACGCCTCCGCTCCCACCGCGGTTTCCATGCTGCACGCCGGAGTGTTGATGAAGCTCGGCGCCTTCGGTGTGTTGCGCATCGGCGTGATGATGATGCCTCAGGGCGCGCTGGCGTGGGCGCCGTTGGTCGGCACCATCGCCGTCGTCAACATCGTGTACGGCGCGCTTTCGGCCATGAGTCAATCGGATCTGAAATACATCGTGGCCTACTCGTCGGTGAGCCACATGGGCGTGGTCATGCTGGGCATTGCGACGCTCACTCCAGAAGGTTGGAACGGCGCCGTGTATCAGATGTTTGCCCACGGCATCATGACCGGTCTTTTCTTTGCTCTGGTCGGGTTGGTGTACGAGCGGGCGCACACGCGTGCGGTTCCCAAGATGGGCGGGTTTGCAAGAGCGATGCCCGGAGCCGCGGTCTTTTTCACCATCGCAGCGCTCTCGTCGCTCGGACTCCCGGGCACTGCCGGCTTCGTTGCCGAATTTTTGGTATTCGTGGGGGCCTGGCAGAGCGCACACCCTTGGTGGGTGGTTCCGGGCCTGCTCGGCGCATTCATCACTGCCGTGTACGTACTGCGTGCGGCCCGCGCCATCTTTTGGGGTCCCGGACCGAGCGAAGAATTTCACCTCACGGACGCGCGGCGGACCGAGTGGGGCGCGCTGGTCGCGCTGGGTAGCGCGCTCATCCTATTCGGTTGCTGGCCGGCTCTGGTGCTCGATTTCATCGATCGCACGACGCCCGCTTATCTCGGATCCGTCCTCGCCTCTTATTCCCCCCCACGCCACACTCCCCCACGGCTGGTCTCCTCGATCGCCCCCTCACTCCGGCCGTGAAACTCATCACCCCAGAGCTCGCCCCCCTGTCGCTCGACCTCATCTTGGTGGGAGGAGTGCTACTGGTGCTGATCGCCGACTTGGTCTTTTCCGGGATGCGCGCGCAGCGCGCGCTGGGCTATCTCGCGGCGCTG
>DASXTY010000921.1:0-3452 GCA_036505155.1 Polyangiaceae bacterium
ACTGGAGCGTGCCCTTTCTCCCTGAAGAAGTGGCCCGTCGCGACGAGAGGGCCGCGGTCGAGGAGCTGAAAGCAATCATCGTTGAATCGGTCAGCCGGAGGATGCGGAGTGACGTCCCGGTGGCCGCATTTCTGAGCGGGGGCGTGGATTCCGCCACGGTGGCGGCCCTCCTCGCTCGAGGCGGAAACCTACACACGTTCACCGTCTCTCTTCCGGGACAACCTGGTGACGAAGCTCGGGCTGCTCGTGCCATCGCAGAGCACCTTGGCGCCAAACACACCGAGGTGGGGCTCAACCTTGGCGAGGACACGGACTGGCTCGAACAAGCCCTGGATGCGATGGATGTCCCGAGCATCGACGGTCCGAATGTGTGGCTGGTGAGTCGCGCCGCGCGCGAGGCGGGTTTCAAGGTTGCTTGCTCCGGGCTCGGTGGAGACGAGCTGTTTTTCGGCTATCCAACTTTTCACTTCGTGCCGCGAGCGGTCCGGTGCACGAGATTTCTGTCGCCACTACGCACCCTGCGGCCCACTGCCCGCTCGCTGATGCGGCGTCTTCCCGCAATTCCCCGCTATTCTCGCGCAGTCGACGCCCTACTGTCCGGTGGGGGAGTGGCCGCCTGGTGGCTTGCAAAGCGCGGTTTGTTCAGCGAGGCCGAAGTGCGGGAGCTTCTCGAGGCTGAAGCCCGCGACGCAATGGTCCAGGACGCCGTCGCGCGCGTTGAAAGCCTTGGGATGCCGGCGGGTCTCGCGACGGAGCGTCAGGTGAGCTTCCTCGAGCTGGGGGTTTATATGCACGATCAGCTCCTGCGCGATTCCGACGTGATGGGCATGGCTCACGGGGTCGAGGTGCGCATTCCGCTCATCGCGCGGCCGGTCGTCGAGGCGGTGGCGCGTCTTTCCGCAGGGCTCTTGCGAGGTTCCGGACCAAAGTGGCTGCTCCGAGAAATTGGGACGCCGCTGCTCCCTGAAGGCGCCCTCCACGGGCCAAAACGTGGATTTACTCTGAATTGGCCGAGCATCCTGTGTGGCACGCCTTTGCCCACCGAGCCGGTGCTCCCAGGTTTCTTGAAAGCGGGTACTTACACCCGGGAGCGACAGCGACTGTGCAGAGGTAAGGCCGGATTCGCGCGTCTGTTCTCGTTCGAGGTACTTCGCCGAAAGCTCGGGGCTAGTCCACATTTAACAGCCCCCAGTTCCACGGGCGGCTATCCATGAAGCCTGCCAAGGCATCAGCGTCATTTTCGAGCGACGGCAACCAGATTCTGGCTGAGAATAACATCGCGAGTGATTCCGGACTCGACTGCAATCCAAAACGCGGCAGCGCAGCGGAGCACTTTCCAGGCGGCGTGCCGCACGGCGCTTTTGATCCCATGAACGGCGGGCTGATCTTCGATGAATTCGATCGCCGTGAAATGGCTGCCCAGGAGCTGCTCCAGCGATTGTCGGGTGAACGCGCGCTGATGCGTTAGGTCCCCGAACAACACGCGTCCGAAGAACGGAGACTCGCCGTTCGGCACGTGGATGAGCCAGCGCCCGCCGGGCCGCAAGACGCGAGCTGTCTGCTCCGTAACCTGCAGCAGTTCTTCCATCCCCAAATGCTCCAGGAGGTCGAAAGCGACGACGCAATCCAGCGAGTCCGCATCGAGGGCAACCAGGGCACCCACGGCATCCATCTCAGACAGCCCGTCTATGCCGAGCTTACGAGCTGCGGTCACTTGCCCGGAGGCAATATCCACACCTCGAATATTTCGGTACCCCAGGCTTCGGGCGACGTGGATGATCGGGCCTGCGCCGCACCCGATCTCGAAGATAACGGCGTCGCGATCCGTCGGAAAATGTCGTCTGACGAATGCCTGAAGATATGGCAAGGGGCTCTTGAACCGTTCGTCCGGTGTCGTAGCTGCGCTGCAACTGGAAACGTACCCGAGCCGGTCGTAGAGTGTTTTGTCTTCGGTCAGGTTAGTTGTATTCATTTTGCGGCGGGCATTCGGGCCTTCCGCATCGACACGATCCATGGGCTTGAATGCTAACCCTGCCTCGCCCTTCTCGCGAAAGGAAGTTCAAGTAGGTTTCGGTCGGGGCTAGGCGATGGGAGACCAACAGCCAGGCGGAGGGCTCCCTGAGTGATGGCTGGAATCGCCGCGTGGCGGTGGTTTCGCACGGGGGGGAATGTGAGGGTTTCTTCGCCGGAGCCAGCGAGGAATAGCAAAATAATGCGGATAAGCCGGGGTGTATTGGCGGACGGGCATCGCGCACACCCCTTCAAAAAGACTACGCGCCATGCTGTGAGGCAGCGGACAAGTCGGTGGTTTTTCCGTACCAGACAAAGATAGCCCTGCAGAGCCTCCCTGCCACGTTTTTAGGCGGATCCGCAAAGCATTGTCGAAAGGCCCGCTCCCCTGCGCCAATACTTCAGGTAGGGTCATAACGAGCTTGCCACCTCGAGCTCCACCACCAGATCGGGCAATTGGGTGCGGTCATTATATGCTGGATAGAAGCCTCCCGGCGTAATCACCGCGAGCTGCAACTTCGTAAAATGTACGTTGTTAGTCGGGGTCAGTGCGTCACCAGGCTGTGCGCCGAACGTGCCGAATGCGTTAGCCAGCCGCTGGCCGGTTTGTGTGAGGCTGATTGATTGCACTAGCTGCAACGGAGCTTGGATCTCCAGGTTCAAAGTAACGGCGCCGCTCGAGCCGGTGTAGGGGCGAATCACGTTCACCCAAATGCTCTTGATCAGGCCGTAGACGCCGAAATCACTTCGCGGCGCAGCGATGAGCCCGGTGCCGGCAACGCGCCGTAGATCCTCGAATCCGAACACCAGGCGTCGGATGCTCCCCTGTGATCGCTCGAACATCCGACGCTGCGCGCCCTCGTAGGAGGCTACACGCAGAACGCGTCCCGGGCGGTCAGCATCCGCCTCGCGCACGATCAAGCGCTGTAGCGCATTCCACTCCCACACCTCACCGACCAGAGGCGGCGCGCAAAATTCGCCCTCAATCGCGACGTGGGTCGCATCCTGCTTGTAGATTTGTGTGATCCGGCCCCATTTGCTCGGGTCGCTGGCCGCGCGGATTGTAACGCCATGATCTAGCGGACCGATCACGGCGACCTCCGCGTTATCGTCACCCGTGACTGCTACGGTGATTTTGGTGTTGCTGACGACCGCGGCAACGGTCAGCGTCTTTTTTCCGCCGTCAGCGCTGAGAAAGGCCGCCCCGGGATCCGTTGTCCCGTCCTGCGTGCCCGAGGCGAATCGACAGTTGTCGAATTCGGCAGAATGGATCGCCCATCCAACTAAGCCTGGCTGGACCGCAAACCAGCAATTGCGCCACACGCTCCTAGGGCCGGAAATAGTCGCTGAGGTGGGACCGAGCCTGCAACCCTCTGCCACCACATGATTGATGCCAGCGCCCTGGGCATATTCGCCGATTACGCAATTCTTTAGCTCGAGCG
>DASXTY010000922.1:0-1798 GCA_036505155.1 Polyangiaceae bacterium
ACTATGCTGATCGCTGCCAAAGCTATGGCTCGCACCGCGCTGGATTTGATAGAAGACCCCGAGTTGTTGCAGCAAGCTCGAAACGAATTCCTGAGTCAGGCTAATAGTTAAGGATTTACCCATGACCACAGATGCCCGTCCTTTTTTCCAAGTGTTGGTACTGGTGCTGTTGAGCTCTTGTGGCGGATCATCGCCACCTGCCGAGAGTGCCAGTGAGCACGCAGCGCCTCCGGCCGAAGCGACCAAGTCCGCGGAGGCGAGCCAAGCGAATTCGGGCACCGAGCCGGCCCCGAGCGGCGCAGAAAGCCCAGCCAAAACCGAAGCCAAGGGCGCTCAGGCTGGAGAACCCGCAAGCGAAGCCGCGCAGGGGTCGCAGGCTACCGCGCCCATTACGAAGTACCGCATCACCGACAAGGGCTTGCTCATCGACATGACCGGGGTGCATTTCGTTGCAACCGTTAAGCCGGTGCGGGTCGAAGCCGGTTGGGGCGTCGAAGTCGATTTACAGGGCGAGGCCAGGGACGACAAGGAGCACAACCTGTTGAGTCCCAAAAGCGGACCGCTGGCCTTTGGCGGCGAAGTGAAGCGCAAAGGGCAGAGCGCGCGCTTCGGTGACAAGCGGAGCGAGGACTCCAACCTGACGCTTGGCCCCAATAAGCCCCTCAAGACTACCCGAACCTGGCCGGGGACCACCGGCGAAAAGCCGCTCTCGGCCGGTGATGAGCTCAAGCTGGAAGTCGGCCTTTGGGGACTGGGCGACACGCCCGAAACTCGCAAGCGGGTTCGCGAGTTCTTCATCGTGAGGATGACCGCAGGCAAGCAAAAGCCCTTGCCGGTCATCGAGCCACCGGCGTCGGCGGGCGGTGGATAATTCATCACTCCCCCAAATACGCTGCGCGGACCTCCGGGCTTTTCAACAGCTCGCTCCCGGACCCCGCCATCACGATTTCGCCCGTCTCCAGCACATAACCGTAGTGCGCCAGCGTTAGCGCAAGCTGCGCGTTTTGCTCGACCAGCAGGATGGAAACGCCCTCCGCGTTCACCTCCCGCAAAATCCTAAAGATGGTGCTCACTACCTGGGGGGCGAGGCCCAAAGAAGGTTCGTCCAAAAGCAGCAGCCTGGGCCGGCTCATTAAAGCTCGCGAGATGGAGAGCATCTGTTGCTCACCGCCCGAGAGCGTGGCGCAGAGCTGTCGCCGCCGCTCTCTCAGCACGGGAAAGAGCTCGAAACAATGTTCTTTGTCGCGCGCAATGCCGTCCCGGTCTCGGCGCAGATATGCCCCGAGCTCCAGGTTTTCTTCTACGGTCAAGTTGAGAAACAGTCCCCTTCCTTCCGGCGCATGCGCCATGCCTCGGGGCACCAAGAGGTTTGCTTTGAGGTGTGTGGTGTCTTCGCCGTTCAGCCGAACCGCGCCGCCGCTCGGCCGGATCATGCCGCTGATGGCCCGCAAGGTCGTACTTTTCCCCGCGCCGTTGGCGCCGATGAGCGCGACCACCTCGGTGCGCCCAACGCTCAACGATATTCCGCGCAAGGCTCGAATGGCCCCGTAAGAAACGGACAGACCGAAAACATCGAGCAGCGGCTCCCGCGGCACGCGCTCTCCGACGATCTTCGGTCCCGAGCGGGCGAGGAACTCCAGCTCGGTCACCGGCGACTCCCCGAGTCGACCGACGCTTTCTCGGTGTCGACCCCGAGGTACGCCTCGATCACTTTCGGACTTTCGCGCACTTCCTGGGGTGTACCCCTGGCGATGGTTTCTCCGTGGTCGAGCACGGTGATGTGCTCGCAAATTCCCAT
>DASXTY010000923.1:0-8171 GCA_036505155.1 Polyangiaceae bacterium
GGCGAGCCCGAGCGCCCCACCGAAGGTCAACCACTGGAACGCAGCCAGGCTTTGTTGCATTGCGTGGTAACCCGTGTACAGCGCCAGGAGTCCGTATAGCGCCACGCCCAAGAGGACCACCAAGAGCAGCCGCCGATACAATCGATTCATCGGCGGTCCTCAGGCGGCCGGTCTAGAAGCCGATTTTTCAGCCGGCGCTTTCGCCAACGCCACACCAAAAACGCAATACCGAGCGCGATGCCAAATCCGCCCAAGAGTCCAATGCCCCAGGCCGGCCACGCGTATTTGCCGCGCGCCAGCTCCGAACGCGGTCGCTCGACCACCCAACTCGGCGCGGCGCCGGTGTCCGAAGCGGTGTGGGTTGAGGCCTGCTCGCGCATGGTTGCGCCGCTTACACGGGGGCCAAGATCCAAGGCAATAGGTGGGGGTAGGAGGCCGGGAAACACGGTTAGATGAGGTTGTTTGTGGTCGATCGGCCGGATGCTAAGCTGCGACTCCCGATTTGGACGAGATTCGTGACCGCAGCCGCCACCACCGCGCCGTCCAGGGACATTCAGCTGCTCGAGACCTGCGCTGAAGCCTGTAAGAGATTGAAGCTTAATGTGTCGCGGGTGGTGGTGGGGCAAGAGCAAGTGGTCGACTCGTTGCTCATCACGCTCTTGGCACGGGGACATGCGCTTTTGGTTGGGGTCCCGGGTTTGGCCAAGACGCTTCTGGTGTCCAGTATGGCTCGAGCGCTCGGGCTATCGTTCGGGCGTGTCCAGTTCACGCCGGATCTTCTGCCCGCCGACATCACCGGCACCGATGTTTTGAATGAAGTCGAGGTGGGTGGAATGGTGCGACGCCAACTGAGCTTCATGGCGGGGCCGATCTTCAAGAATTTGGTGTTGGCGGACGAAATCAATCGCACGCCCCCCAAGACCCAGGCGGCGCTGCTGCAGGCGATGCAGGAGCGGCAGGTGACGGCCGGCGGTTCGACCCACCCCTTACCCGATCCTTTCCAGGTTTTCGCGACGCGCAATCCCATCGAGCAAGAGGGTACCTACCCCTTGCCAGAAGCGCAGTTGGATCGGTTCCTGTTGGAAGTGCACGTCGAATATCCGTCGGAGGCCGAGGAGCGGGAGATCTCGCGGCGCACCACCTCGGGTCCGTTGGCCGAAATAAATCCGGTGGTTGGAATCGAGGAGCTGCGAGACCTGGGAGCTTTGGTGCCGCGCATACCGGCGACGGACGAGGCGATCCATCTCGCCGTGCGTTTGGCGCGGAGCTCCCGACCGACCGACGGAGGCGCTCCGGCTGAGGTGACGGAGTACGTGCGGTTTGGCGCGGGTCCACGCGGCAGCCAAGCGTTGGTATTGGCCGCCAAGGCGCGTGCAGCGCTGCGCGGCGAAGCCGCCTGTGATGCAGAAGACATCGTGGCGGTGGCCCTTCCGGCGTTGCGCCACCGGCTGGTTCTCAGCTATCGAGCGGATGCCGACGGCGTGAGAGACGCCGATGTGGTGCGCGCCATCCTCAAGAAATCAGGCATTTAGCGGTCCTTCACGCGCCAACCTTGAATCATGCGAGCTTCCCTGCCGTCACAGATCAGGCGATGAGCATCGAGACCTTAAAACAACAGATCAAAAAGCTCCTCATCGAGGAGCTCGACCTCAGGAATACCTCGGCGGCGGACATCGTCGATGATGCGCCGCTTTTCGGTGGCGGCCTCGGGCTGGATTCGCTTGACGCGCTTCAATTGGTAATGGCCATCGAGCAGCGCTTTGGGGTCACGGTTCCCGAAGGCGAACCCGCCAAGGCCATTCTCGCTTCGGTTGCAGCCATCGCCCATCACATCGAGCGGGTGAAGGCGGGTGAGCCAGGGTGAAAACGTGAAGAGCGAGCGCATCGCCGTGACCGGGGTGGGTATGGTGACGGCGCTGGGTCCGAGCGCGCTCGGCACGTTTGAACGTCTGATGGCCGGGGAGCGCGGCTTTTCGCGGGTAACCCTGTTCGATGTGGAGGGGCATCGTTCGCAAATTGCCGCGGAGCTAAAGGGTTTGAAAGTGGTGGATATCGCTCCACCCGGTGGTTCTGATGCTTGGTCGCGGAGCGACGCCATGGCGCTGCTCGCGGCGCGCGAAGCGTTGAATGATGCCAAGCTCCGGCCTCGAGATAAGCCGCTTTCGGTGGTCTGTGGCAGCTCCACCGGCGGCATGTTCGAAGCCGAGACGGTGCTGGCTTCGATGCAAACCGGCACCGCGCCGGAAGCGACCGTTCGGCGTTTGCTCTCGTACCCGCTTTCGACCAGCATCGAGCACCTGGCTGACGCTTTCGCACCGGTCGAGCGCGCAGTCACGGTTTGCAGTGCATGTTCCAGCGGCGCGGTCGCCATGGTGCAGGCTGCCGCATGGCTTATCACCGGGCGCGCCGAACGGGTGTTGGCCGGCGGTACCGATGGGCTGTGTCTGCTCACGTTTGCAGGCTTCAATGCGTTGAGCGCCACCGACCCCAAGGGTTGCCGTCCCTTTGATGTGGACCGCGCAGGTCTCACCTTGGGTGAAGGCTCGGGATTCATGGTTCTGGAGCTGGAATCAGCAGCGCGCGCTCGCGGGGCCGAAATTCGCGCGTTTCTGAGCGGCTGGTCGGTGGGGGCAGAAGCGCATCACATCACGCATCCAGAACCTTCCGGTCAGACGGCGGCGCGACTGCTCCGCGCGGCGATGCGTCACGCGGAGCTCACACCGGCGGACATCGACTACGTGAACGCGCACGGAACCGGAACCCAGCACAACGACGCGACCGAGGCGTTGGCGCTGCATCAAGCTTTGGGAGACGAAACGCGTCGCATTTTTGTATCCTCTTCGAAAGGACAAATAGGGCACGCTTTGGCTGCGGCGGGCGCGCTGGAAGCTGGAATTACCGTGATGGCGCTGGAGCGCGCCGAAGTTCCGCCGACTGGCGGGCTCCAAAATCCCGAGCGGGCACACCCGCTGCGACACGTGTGCGGCAACGGCGAGCGCGCCTCCTTGCGAGCGGCGCTGTCGAGCTCGTTCGGTTTCGGAGGAACCGGCTGCGTGTTGTGCTTCGAACATCCCGACGCTCCCCGGCGGGGTGGCGGCGACCAACGGACATCGAGAGTTGCCATCTCCGGAGCGGTGAGCTTCGGGCCGCTGGGCGCCCGGAGCGGCGTCGAGAACGCATTGTACGCGGCCTCCGGGCAGGAGCAGGCAAGCGCGGAGATAGACGCGATCGCACTGCTCGACCCTTCTCGATCGCGTCGTTTCGACCGTGCGGCCGCGTTCGCCAGCGCGGGAGCCGCAAGGTTATTGCAAAATTGCGAGCTCAGCGGGGCCGAAACCGGACTCGTCGCGGGAACGGCATTCGGCAACGTGCAGCGATCGGTGGATTTCGTCTCGCGCGTGGTAAACGCTGGTCCGAAAGCGGCGAGTCCTGCGGAATTTCCCCACTTGGTTCCTTCGGCGCCCTCCGGCAACGCGTCGGTGTACGCGGGGCTCACGGGACCCGTGGTCAGCGTGAGCGATCTATCGACGTCTGCGGAAGCCGCGGTAGCTGTTGCGCTTGGATTTTTGGAGCTCGGGTTGGCCGAACGCATGGTGGCTGGAAGCGCGGAGCCCGCCGATCCCATCGTCCAGCGCGTGCTCGGGCCGATGCATCGCGTGACCAACCCAGAGCGTCTCTCGCTTCCGCAAACGGGAGCCGATACGAGAAAAGAAGGTTCGGCGTGGTTATTGCTCGAGCGCGAGCAAGCGCTCGCGGAGCGCGGCGCGGAGCCACTCGCGCTCATCGACGCCATGGGTCACGGTTGGGGCGAAACGCAGGTGCAGCTCCCCGGTGTGAAGAGGGCTGACCGAGCGGCAGTGGTTACCGCGACTCCGATCGCCGAGCGGGAGCTTTTATTGCGTAACTCATCCTGGTCGAAAGCACCCGCTCACGACGTGAGTCCGGTGTCCGGAAGCCACGAGGGAGCCGGAGGGTTTGCGCTTGCGACCGCGGCGGCTCTCATCGCGCGCGGCGAAGTCGATCAGGTGCTGGTTTGCAGCGTCGGCCGTCAAAGGCATTTCTTCTTTCATCTGGTGAGTGTTGCCTTTGCCGCTTCGAAGCAAACGCGATGACCGCCATTGATGTTCTGGCGGCGGGGGCGGTATCCGGCCTCGGTCGCGGCAAAGCGGCTTACAGCGTCGGGGAACCGGGTGAAAAGCCGCGATCGGCGGTAAAGGTCGATCCGGGATTTTTAGCCGCTGGGCTTCGGAAGCCTCGAGCGGCTCGCGCGGACTGCATTCCCGAATGCCCGAATGAGGCGCGCGCTCGGGTACTCCTGGGAGAGGCTGCGACCGAGCTCAGGCGGGAGCTTGACCGGGTGCGTCCCGATTGGCGCGCTGGGCGCGTGGCGATTGCGGTTGGCACATCGGGCGGTGCCATGGACGCTCAGGTGGCATTCTTTTCCGCACCGGATTTGAGAGCTGAGCTCGGGCAGAAGACTCCGTATTTTGCCCCGCTGACTGCTCTTTCCGTTCTCGGAGTCGAGCCCGTGCTGCGGGTACAATTGCTAGCGGCCTGTGCATCGTCCACCATAGCCATCGGTCTCGGATGCCGTTGGCTCGAGGCCGAACACGCCGATTTGGTGATCGCCGGGGGTTATGACGCGCTCAGCGTGTTGATTGCGGCGGGTTTCGAATCGCTGGGCGCGACCACTGAAAAGCAGCCGGCGCCGTTTCGATGCGACCGCGACGGCATGGCCCTGGGTGAAGGCGCGGCGCTTCTGGCCTTGGGCCGCCACTCACTGGATGGCGCGCCGATGTTGGGGTGTGTCGTGGGTTTCGGTGCGGCAAGTGATGCCGTGCACGTAACCGCCCCCGACCCAGAGGGCGCGGGATTGGCCCGGGCTGCGGAGCGCGCACTCGCCGAAGCGGCCGAGTGGGGACAATCCATCGAGTTGGTGAGCGCTCATGCTACGGCGACGCCGCTCAACGATGCCGCGGAAGCGCGCGCGCTGCGGCGCGTTTTAGGAGCGCGGGCGACCTCGGTGGTGGTCCATCCTTTCAAGGCGGCTATCGGCCATACGCTCGGCGCGTCCGGCGCCTTGGAGGCTCTCGCCGCGCTGGATGCGTCCAAGCGCGGGATCTTGCCCGGAGCTCTTGGAAGCTCCGAAATCGACCCTGAATTCGCGGGCGTGTTGCTCCCTCGCAACGCGCCGGGCCATGCCCGACACGTGCTGAAGCTGTCGGCCGCTTTCGGAGGCGCAAACGCGGCGCTGGTTCTTGGCACCGAATCGCCCACGTTGGGACAACGGGTGCCACGCCGTCGCCGCGAGGTTCGATTGCAATCCACTGGTGGTCCGCAAACAGCATTGGACGTCGGGGCAATTGCGCGCGTTCTTTCACCCGCTTGCCCGAGCGCACATTGGGCGCGCCTCGACTCCGTCTCCGAGCTTGCGGTAGCCGCTCTGGGCGACGCCATTTCCGGCGTAGAGCATTGGCTCCCGGAGAAAACCGGTGTCGTGGTGGGAACCTCGAGTGCCACCATGGAAGTGAACCAGCGCTTCGACTCGAAGCGGCGCACCGACGGGGTGACCCAAGTCGAGCCGCGCCGGTTTCCCGCGACTTCGCCCAACCTGTGCGCAGGCCAATGCAACATCGCCTTCGGGTTGCTCGGGCCGTCGCTAGCGGTCGGCGGTGGGCTGGCAGCGCCGGTGGAAGCTTTGCTGGTGGCCCACGACCTTCTCGAAGCAGGCGACTGCGAAGCCATGGCCGTGGTCGCCGTCGAAGACTCGGGCGAACAAGTGAGAGCGGCATGGAGCTCGGCGGGGTGGCCGGTGCCGCCTCGGGGCGCGGCAGCGGTGATCCTCTGCGCGAGCCAGGCCGGGCCGCGCCTCAACCGGGCTCGGTTACTAGCCCTGCACCGCCAGTCGACCGCGGAGCTCGGCCGCCTGGGTGACAAAGACCCCGGCTGGCCAGTCTTGTTGGAGGCCGTTCGCGATGCGTGCTCCGGGTGAGCCGAGCGCGATGTTGGCCCGGAGCGCGGGCTTTGGCAGTGTGTCCGCCCGCTCGGGACGCGGCAAAAAGCCTCATCGGCCGCGGAATGCCCGGGCGACCAGCAGCGTTCCATCCGAGCCAACGTCTCAATGAGCCGTGTCAACCAAAGCGTAAAGGTGTGCGTGCGCGCGCTGAAACTGGTTCTGGTTGCGTGGCTCTTGGCTACCAGCCCCGGCTGTACCAATGGCAGCATCCCCAATACCGATGTCCCGGACAACGAGTTCAACCGCAAGGTTCTCGAGTTCTGCGAGGACTATCGGCACGCGGTAGAGCGGCGTAACATCGCCCTGCTCATGAAGCTTGCCGCCCCGAGTTATTACGAGGACGGCGGTAATGCCGATGCCAGTGACGATCTCGACTACGCGGGTCTTCACAAATACCTCGAGACCAAGTTTCTCCAGACCAAGGCCATCCGCTACGAGATTCGCTACCGAAAGATTTCCAAAGGCGATAACGAAGTAATCAACGTGGACTACACTTACAGCGCAAGCTACAAGATTCCCTACAAGGGCGCAGACGCCTGGAAGCGAACGGTTGCGGATAACCGGCTTCAGCTCATCCCGGAAGGAGACTCTTTCCGGATTCTCTCGGGGATGTGAGCCAACGTGTCGCTTCGCATCCAGTGCGTTGGGGCAGAACCGCACCGCGTCATCCGCTACGCGGCCGAAGAGCTGGAGCGGTATCTGTCCAGGATGGGCGCAGCGGGTTCAGGTGAGATTCAAATTGGGCTCGCCTCTCATTTTGAGATGATCCAGCCCTTTCCGGTTGCCGATGCGGCGCTGGATGACGCGATCGAAGTGGACGTGCGCGGCGGCCAAGGGCATATCGCCGGGGGCAACCCGCGCAGTGTGCTTTTGGCGGTCTACCGATACTTAACCGAGCTCGGCTGTCGTTGGGTCCGCCCGGGAGCCGAAGGGGAGCTCATCCCCGCCCTGGAATCGCTGCCCGACGTGCGCCTGAGGGAGACCCCTTCCTACCGGCATCGGGGAGTGTGCATCGAAGGGTCGCTCAGCGTCGACCACGCAAGAGACATCATCGACTGGATGCCAAAACTGGGCCTGAACGCGTATTTCATCCAGTTTCGAGAGGCGCACACGTTTTTCGACCGCTGGTATGCGAAGCACGACCAGCCGAGCTCAAAAGCTCCTTCGATTTCGCTGGAGCAGGCTAGAGGCCACACTCGCCGGGTAGTCGAAGAAATCGAAAAAAGAGGACTCGTGTACCACGCGGTGGGGCACGGCTGGACTTGCGAGCCGTTCGGCATCAGCGGCACCGGGTGGGAAAAAGAAGCCAGCGAGCCGCCGGAAAACATCCGGCAATACCTGGCGGAAGTGAAGGGGGAGCGCCGGCTCTGGCATGGCATCGCCCTGAACACCAATCTCTGTTACGGCAACCCGGAGGTGCGGCGCACCGTTATCCAAGAAATAGCCGGTTACGCAGACCAGCACCGCGAAATCGACGTTTTGCACTTTTGGCTCGCGGATGGCTCGAACAATCATTGTGAATGCAGCTTGTGCCGCGATACCAGCCCCGCGGATTTCTACGTGCAGATGCTGAACCAGCTCGACGTGTTGCTCGGGGCGAGTGGATTGAGCACCAAAATCGTTTTTCTGATCTACGTCGATTTGCTGTGGCCACCAATGCAAGACCGCCTCAAGAACCCGGACCGCTTCATCTTGATGTTCGCTCCCATCACCAGGACCTATGCCAGCTCCTTCGCGCTTCGGGGGGAACTTCCGCCGCTCCCGCCGTTCCAGCGAAACCAGCTCGAATTCCCAAAAAGTGTGGAATCGAACCTCGCGTTTCTCGCCGCGTGGCAAACGCAATTTTCTGGCGATAGCTTCGATTTCGACTACCACCTGATGTGGGATTACCTGCTGGATCCCGGGCAAACCAGAATTTCCAGGATTCTGTTCGAGGACGTAAAAAACCTGGCGGGCATCCGGCTGAACGGACTGGTGAGCTGCCAGAGTCAGCGGGTCTTTTTTCCAAACAGCCTGGCGATGACGGCCATGGGCGCGGCGCTCTGGAACTCGGGCGCCGACTACCAAAAACTCGCATTCGAATACCACACTGCCGCCTATGGCCCGGACGGCTCATTGGTTCTGGAATATCTCCATCGGCTCACGGAGCTTTTCG
>DASXTY010000924.1:0-3299 GCA_036505155.1 Polyangiaceae bacterium
GGACCCTTATCTCTTGGTTGACCGGGCGGGGCGCGTGGTGGATGAGGACAATGAGCCGGTCGCCATCTTGCTTCCCGACGGTCAGCTCGCGGGACCCGATAACACGCCGCTCGGCCGTGTGGGCGATACCAACGCATCTCCGCCTGACCGCGTCACTGCGTGGCTCGCTGTCATGCCGGACGGCACCGTGGTGTTTTTTGACGAAGACGGCGATCGACACCGCGGCGGCGTTTGGCGGGGTTGCGCCGGCCCGCAGCACCGCACTTGTACTCTGATCACCCACGTCATCTCGGTGCGGAACTACAAACCGAATCGCTCGGGCGTCGGCGTTGGACTTGGAATCGGGATTGGATTTTAGACTGGCTTGACTCAGCCGAAACCCGCCGGGGATCCGAGAGGATTACCATCCGAATTATTACGGAGCCTTCGTGCTCGACCCGGATGGCAATAACGTTGAAGCCGTCTGCCATCGGGCGGTGTGAATCCGATCACCGCCGTTTACTGGTTGACCGGGCAGGGCGACGGATTTTCTTTTTGTGCCCAGATTTTCCCGGGCTTCGATGAGATTCGCGGGAGGGCGCGTGGCGGGCTTCTTTGGGGCGCGTGGACTTTCCCTTTGCTCCTTTCGCGGGCTCCCCAAGCTTCGATAGCAGGTGCGCAGGGATGACGCGCCGTCCATAGGTAGTGCGGCGCAGCACCGCCACGTCTTCGATGCTGAGCGTTATGGGGTCGCCCAGAGCGATGCGATCACCGGAGCTTAGCCCGCTGACGCTCAAGTCGTCGTCGCTGCGCACGTATCGATCCGGACCCATGGCATCGTAGCGCACTAGCACGTCGACGAAGGGACTCGCGATAGTGACATAAGCGCCGGTTTCGACCAGCGCCGTCACTGTGCCGTCGAACATGTCGCCCACGTGCTGGCGCATGAAAAGAGCCCGGTAGAGGTCGACGACTTCCCGCTCCACTTCCATTGCGGCTCGTTCCCTAAGGCTTGAAGCGGCGGCCAGAGCCCGCAGCCGCTCGATGGCGCGCTGGCCGGTATCGGGCTTTTTTCCCGCCAAGATCCGCTTTACGCTCCGATGGACCTCGATGTCCGGGAAGCGCCGGATGGGTGAGGTGAAATGCAGGTAGCCGTCCGAAGCGAGCCCGAAATGCCCGACGTTCACCACGTCGTAGGTGGCCTGTTTCAGCGAGCGCAGCAGCAGCATCTCCAGCACGCCGCGACGGGGATGAGAAGCGACTTGCGCAAGCCAGCGCGCGACGCCCGAGGGCGTCAGCATCTGCTCCAGGTCGAACGGAGCGCGGAGCACGCGGGCGGCTTCGCCCAGCCGCTCGAGTTTTTCCTGGTCCGGCTTATCGTGCACTCGATAGATAGTCGGACATCGCCGCTCGCCGAGCCACCTGGCCACCAGTTGGTTTGCGAGGAGCATCATCTCTTCGACCATCTTGTAAGCGCGTTTGATTCCGGGATCTTGTGTTCGGCGTTGAATGTCCAGAGGCGAAAGCGTCTCCGGGTCGACTTGGACGCGCGCCTCGGGGTGGTCTAAATCCAGCGCGCCCCGTTTTAGCCGGGCCCGGTGGAGTTTCGTCGCGAGCTCGTCTAGGGCACGCAAACCCCCTTTTAGGGCTTCCGCCTGCGGGCTCTGCGGACTCGCGTCGGTAAAACCGAGCGTTTTCGCGACTCCCCCGTAGGTCAACATGGCAGCCGAGCGCATGACCCCTTCGACGATCTCGAATCGCTTGACTTGCGCATCGCGATCCAGCTCGGCAATCACGCACAGGCACAGCCGGTCGCGGTCCGGTAGAAGGGAGCACAAATCGGCGGAAAGCGCAGCCGGTAACATGGGGATGGCGCGGTCCGGAAAATAGATGGAGCAACCTCGTGACATCGACTCCTGGTCCAGCTCCGATTCCGGCTGCACGTATTCGCTCACGTCCGCAATCGCCACCCAAACCCGATAGCCATGGCCCGCCCGCTCCACCCACACCGCGTCATCGTGGTCGCGCGCGTCTTCCGGGTCGATGGTGGGAAGCGCGATTTGTCTCAAATCCACTCGTCGGTCCAGGCCGGGTAGATGCGTGCGAGCCGCCAGCGCTTCGGCTTCTCGCAACGCGCCTTCCGGGTGCTGTTCGGCGATCCCTTCGCGAACCAAGATCTTTGCGACTTCCGCCCGGGGATCGCCCGGTGCGCCCAACACCGCGAGGAGCTTCCCTTGCGGGTTTTCGCTAGCGAATGCCGGGAAGCGGGTGATCTCCACCACCGCCGCGTCGCCGTCGTTGCCGTTTCGCTCGGAAGCGGAAAGCACGATCGGTCCCCTCACCCGAGTGTCATCCGGCTCGAGCCAAGCCGAGCGGGCGCGGCGCCGGAGCACCCCCGAAACCCGGGGATTGCGTCGCTCCAGCACCCCCTCGATGACACCTTCCAGGCCGCGCGGAGTGCGGCTTCTCACCAGCACCTTGACGCGGTCGCCGTGTAGAGCACCGCCGACGCCGTTCGCCGCCACATAGACGTCCTCACGCCCGGGCGCCGTGACAAAACCAAAGCCCCGCGGGCTCACACTGAGCGCGCCTTCCCATTGGCTGCCGTTCTGGCGGCCCTGGCTCGGTCGGTTGCGCGAAGGCGAGGAGCTCCGCATGTCGGGCGCGTTCATAGCGCACCTGCCCCTTGGCCAGGTCATTTTCGCGACCGACTCGGCTCCGCTGCCACCTCGGGGCTCGTTTTCCGGTCCCCTGGCCGCCCGTCGCCCATGGGCTGACGTCGCGTTCGGGTCAGCGTATACCTGCCCGCGCCTGTGCGGCCGGTTTATTGGTCTACGCTGCTCCGTTTGGCTTCGCTTGTGGCGCTCGCCACGAGCAGCGCTCTCTACGTCGATTACATGAGCTTTTCGCCGTCGTTTTGCGGCGCCGGCTCGGGATGTCAGGAGGTGCGAAAAAGCGGGTTCGGCTATCTCGTCTTGGCCGACCAGGTGATTCCCGTTCCGCTGTTGGGCCTCTTGGGTTTTGGCGTCCTACTCGCCGTGTCGCTGTACCGCGAGCCCAAGGTGAGGACTTGGCTAACGCTGCCCACTGCGACTTTTGCTGGGATAACTGGAGTCTCCCTTTTTCTCATCCAGCTTCTCAAAATCAAACGGCTCTGCGCGCTCTGCGTGGTGGTGGATACCGCAGCCGTCGTCGCGATGGTGAGCGCTTGGGGAATCGCCCGAAAACCCTTGCTCGAGGAGCATCTGAAAGCCTGGGCGTGGGCGCTGCTCGGAGTCTTGGCTTTCCTATCGCCGCTGGTTTGGCCGATGGCGCGAGGG
>DASXTY010000925.1:0-2903 GCA_036505155.1 Polyangiaceae bacterium
GGACCCTTATCCAAGGCGAGGGCCGTCCGAGCTAGGGCTGTTTCGATGTAGCCTCGACGGGACCGCGTGTAAGCACGCGGATATCACTCTTGGCCAGCGACTCAATCAGCCGGGCAAGGGAGCCGTCTCGATGGCGTTGGACACAGTCCACGCCAAGCTGCTGGTTGTCGCCACCACCTATCCGCGCAAGCTGGAGCTCTTTAGCGTTTGTCTTGACTGACAGCCGGCCTCGGGGACCACATCGATTCACCAACACCGCATGTGTGTTTCTAGGCCGGAGCCTTGGCACTTGCAGGGCGAACTCGCGCGTGGAAAAGCGGCCTGTGCAACGTTGAAGAGTCCCAGCTGAGGTCACCGGACGCACTGCGGCGATGGGCTACCATCCTGGCGGCAGTGGCCGTCCGCGCAGAACGACTGAAGACCCTTTCCCGGTCTCTATGACGTCGGCATCGCCGCGCGCACTCTCACGTGGGTCCGGAGATGAGGCCAATGCTCAGGTGCGCGCCCTTCCCTCGCGCGGCTTCCGTGACACCGGCATCCGTAATTTGACGTGTTCCGACGCCGGTGGCGCGGAAGGTGCGCGGCCTGGCGTGCGCGCCCCACTCCGAAAAGCATCCGAGCCACTGCCGCCGCTGCCGCCTCGGTTGCTGCTGCCGCCGCTGCTTCTGTTGCCGCTGCAGCCCCTGCTCCAGCTCCCGCCGCCGCCGCTGCCGCAGCCCCTGCCGCTGATGCCGGTCGACCGCGGCTCAATAACGATCGCGACGGCCCCTACCGGGACGCTCGCGATTGCCACCGCCGAACTGCGGGCGCTCCTGGGCTTCGTTGACCCTGATCTGGCGCCCATCGAGCATGGACCCGTTGAGCTGCGATATTGCCTGAGAGGCGGCCTGCTCGTTTGCCATGGTCACGAAGGCGAAGCCGCGTGGCTGCCCGGTTTGCCGATCGGTGGGGATGGCCACCTCCCGAACCTCCCCTATCGCGGCGAAGGCCGCCTCGATGGATTCCTGGGTGCTGTCGAACGAAAGATTTCCGACGAATAGACGATTAGTCATGACTGCCTTTTTTTGCGGCTTCTCGATAGCGTAGGCGGTTTCGGACTCCCAAGCAAGCTCGGATTTTGACGACCTCTGTCACAGAACCATTTTCTCCAACGTTCCTGGAAGCCGGCACGGCTTCTGGGCTGCCATCACGCCGGCGAAGGTCGGTAGGTCGCGCTGCCGCATACGCGAACCACCCGGGAGCAATACGCGGTACCCACCTCGCCCCCGCACGCACTCTCGATGACGAAGTCGAGCTCACCTCGACGGAGGTGGTAAAGCATGTCCCGGGTGAGGTCGTGTCCGCCATGACGACACGACGTATCGCCGCACACCAAAGCCAAGAGCGCCGGAGCCTGATCGATGACGACGTGCCGTATGTGCTTCGATTCGGGAAGGGTTGCGGAACCCCGACGCTCTTCCACCTCTAGCCGCAGCGACAGGATGGCGGGAACGTCGTCAAGAAGCCGGGGGGCATCGCGTTCTCGCTGACGGCGCTCCTGGAACCGAGCGGCGGCCTCGCCATACCGAGACCTCATCTGGGATCCTCCCGGTCGGGCTGTGGTCCCGGCACGATGGCCGCGATGTCGGGGTCTTCACCGGATGTATTGGGGACGCGAGCGGTCCGCTCGGCGCGCCGTTGCCGCCGGCGCTCCTCTTTGGCCCGTTGCTGCTCTACTCGGTTCAGCTCCTTCTGGCGCTTGTTGAAACTCGTGGGCATGGGATCACTTCCTCGGTTGATGCTTCTTTACAGCCATCATGCCACGCCTAGAGCCGTGATGCATCCAACCCCTGCCGCCCTCAGCCCCCTCCATTTTCCCCGCGACTGCGGAGCACCGGGCGCTCGTGCCATTCGCTCACGTGGTCGGTGAGCGCCCGACTCTCTTCATGAAGAAAGTCTCGCACCGCAGCGTCCAAGCGGGGGTCCCTGAGGTAGTGCGCGCTGTGAGTGAGCGTCGGCTCGAAGCCACGCGCAACCTTGTGCTCGCCGCCGGCGCCAGGCTCGAAAAGCTCCAGGCCGCGCGCGATACAGTCCTCGATGGCGGCGTAGAAACACACGTTGAAATGCAAGAACGGGCGCTCCTCGCAGGCGCCCCAGTAACGACCGTAGAGCGCCCGAGGGCCGAGTAGATTGAACGCGCCGGCTATCGGCTTGCGCGAGCGTCGGTCGCGCGCCACCACGATGTGAATTTGGTGGGCCATTTCGGAGCACACGGTGTGGAAGAAGAGGTGGTTCAAATATTGCCGCCCCCAGTAGTGCTTGCTCACGGTGTCGCAGTAGAAGCCGTACATGGCCTCCACAATTTCTTCGGTGATGTCCCGACCCGTTGCCACCTGAATCTCGATGCCCTGCCGGTCGAGCTCGCGGCGCTCGCGTCGGATTTGGTTGCGTTTTTTGGAGTTGAACCGACCAACGAAATCTTCAAAGCTAAAGTAGCCGGCATTGTGCCAATGGAATTGGACACCGTGACGCAGCGCAAAGCCGGCTGCGCCGAGCTCGCGCGCCTGTTGCTCGGTCGGAAAAAGAACGTGCGCGCTCGAGCAGCCGACTTGTTCGATGAGCTTGGTCACACCGCGCGCCAGAGCCGTCGAAGCCCACTCGCAGTCGACGTTCGGCGACACCAGCAAACGCGGCCCGGTGGCCGGCGTGAAAGGAACTGCCAGGATCAATTTCGGGAAATAGGGGAGCGCAAGCCGCGCGTGCGCAAAACGCGCCCAGCTGTGATCAAAAACGAATTCGCCTTCACTGTTTCCTTTGACATACGCGGGGGCCAGCGCCGCCAGCCTCCCATCGTGCCAGAGCGACAGGTGCATCGGCATCCAGCCGTGTTCGGGGGTCACACAACCCGCCGTCTCCAGAGCATC
>DASXTY010000926.1:0-3030 GCA_036505155.1 Polyangiaceae bacterium
GAGCGTAGGCGTGACCGAAGTCAAAGTTCGCCATGTATTCCTGAGCTGGACGGGGATTGAACCCGGCGGTCTCTACGCTGTGTATAACCAGTGTTGGGATTTGCGCTGCTCGCAAAGCCCGAACCTCGGCGGCCCATCCAGGTCCGATGCACGTGTCGAAAAAGCCCACCGCGGCCGGACTGATTCGGTGAGCGCGATTCATGCCGTCTCCGCCGCACCCAGCAGCCCCGGAATGGCCGAAGACGTAATACTCGGTGGCTTGGATGTGTTCCGCTTCCAAGAGCGCACCGAGTTTTATCCGGAACGCCGCCAAATCGAACGCCGGCCAATTGGTTCCGCGGTACCGAAAAACCGGAAGCGCCAGTACGAAGGGCGTTGCACCCTTGGAGACCGCCGTCTCGGACACAAGAATTACGGCAGGTGCGAACGCGTAGCTCCGTGGAGCTTGTCCGCGTCTGGGTTGACCGTGCAGGCCGATCACCACCGGGTACTTTCCGCCCTCGGGTGCGACGCCGCGCAGCAGCAGCAGTTGGTGCTGGTCCGCGGGATCCCGCATGTCGTATTCGTTTTCAGCGCCGCCGGGCGGTCGCCACGCAAACCGGATCACTCGAGAGCGACCTCGCTCGACGGTGAGTGCGTTTTGAGAGACCGCAGCGGAAGGGGCTAGGGCGCTCGTCGCGAGCTGAGACGAGGGGCCGGGGCCAGGCTCTGAATCCGTAGCCGGTACCGTGCGCGGCTTCGCCCGAGCGCAGCAGCCGAGCGCCACACCGAGCCAAGCCCAGGGAATCCGCCGGAACCGAATCATTTTTTCACTCCGTTTCGACGACCTCTCAAGAACGGGCGACAATAGGCTACGATGCGCATGATGACGCGAACCCCGTTCCTGGTGTTGAGCCTTCTCATCGGCGCTTGCGGCGCCGGCAACGCGAAACCGACAGCCGGCAGCGCCGGACCGGCTTCGGCGAGCAAGGCCCAGGAATGTCTCAGGCGCGCCGCCGAGCCGCACCAACCGCGGCCCGATGCCCCCCCAAGAATCGAGGTCGCCCACATATTAGTGCGGCACTCGGAGCTGAAAGATCCGCAGGGCGCCACCCGGACGCGCGAACAGGCGTGCCTGCGCGCGCTCGAAGCTCTGGAAAAGCTTCAAGGGGGGGCGGACTGGAGCGCGTCGGTAGAAAAGTACAGCGACGAACACAGCCCAACCCACGGCTCGCTCGGAGAAGTGTCGCAGGATGAGCTGGATCCCCAGTTCGCCCAGGCCGCGTTTTCCCTGGAAGCCAATCAGCTGAGCTTCGTGGTCGAAACCAAACGCGGTTTCCATGTGATTGCGCGGTTGAAGTAAAGCGTGCGTCGGCGCCGGGGCAGAGCGCCCCGTTTGATGCAGATTGGCACGGCTGGATTGCCATGGCGTCTCGTGTAATGCGAGCACACTGGGGCATTCGAGCACGCCTTTGATTGGCGCAATTGATGCTTAACTTTCTAGCGGCAGTTTGCATTTTCGTCGCTGCCGACGCGAAGAACGGGCCGGCGCCGACCTCAGATTCATAGGGAGAGCATCATGGAAACCACTCCTGTTTCGGAAACACGACCGAGCGCCGCTGAGGCGAGCACGGCTCCGGGCGTCGTTGAATCAACGGAAACCTACCGACTCGTGGTCGGCGTCGACTTTTCGGAGGTCGGCGACTTAGCCCTCCAGCAGGCGTTTCTGCTCGCAAGCGCCGCTCGGTGGGCTGAGCCGCACGTAGTGCACGTCACCACGGCGTATGGTCCCACGCTGCGAATGGATATCGGAGAAGAAGCCAAGTTATGGACTTTGGACGAAGCATCCGATTATCTGCGCCACTACGTCGAACGCCAGCTGGATGCGTTCCGCGCTCCTCCGGGCATGGGCTTCAAGCGCGCGGTCACTCATATCCGGGTTGGCTCGGCCGCCGAAGAAATTGCGCAGATCGCCTCCGACCTGGATGCGGATTTGGTGGTGGTCGGCACTCACGGTCGACGAGGAGTCCAGAGGCTTCTGCTTGGCTCCGTAGCCGAAGGGGTGGTGCGGATGGCGCATTGTCCGGTCTATGTGGTCCGGCCGAAGGACCACCACGGCACAGCCAGGATTCCGAACATAGAGGCCCCTTGCCCGCAATGCATCGAAACGCGCAACCGGACCGGCGGCCAGGAGCTGTGGTGCGAGCAGCATTCGCACCGGCATGGGCGTCGTCACAGCTACCACTACGTTCCCCTAAGCATCTCCTCCCACGAAAACGCTCCGCTGGTCATGCCCATGCGAGGAATGGTTTAAGGGATGGTTTAAGATTAGAGCTCTGTCAGTCATGTCGTCGAAACCGATCTACGTCCACGCTGCCACAACCAACCTGTCGCGACTCATCGGAAATCTCCACCAAGGCTCGCCTGAGAAAGCTGCCCGGAGCACTCCCGGACCGCATCGCGATCTCTTTGATCAGGCAGAAAACTCCGGGGCCCGACGTCAAATGAAGCAGCCGGAGCGCGTCATAGCGCTCGATTCGAAGCAACGTTTCTACGTTAGCTTCGCAGCGCAGAGAGCTTCATTTCTTGAGATGCGCCCGCGATCCTCCGCTGGAATCTGGGCATTTTCGAGCAGGCGGCGATAGAGGTCCAGCGCCTCCTTGAACTTCCCCAGGTGGTGGGCGGCGACTGCCCACTCGTCCAGGGCGCGCCAGCGGTAAATGTCGCGGCGGATGAAGAGCATATCGTCTGGCTCTCTCAGCATCGCGGCTTGCCTGGCGCAAAGATATGCCTTGGCATGCTCACCAGCCTGTCGCGAATAAAAAGCCATCGCCCAAAGCGGCTCCACGCGTGTCGGACGATATTCATAGGCGCGCCGCATGCAAGCCTCCACTTCCGTGAACTCCCTGCCGAGCCTCGCCTGCAAAATACCAATCTGGTAGAGCGAATACCAAACCTCCTCCGGCCAGCCACCCATTTCAGCACGCCGAGCAAAGAGCTCCTTCGCCTTTTCATACTCGCCGGCACCGCGGTAGGTAATGGCCAGCATGA
>DASXTY010000927.1:0-3136 GCA_036505155.1 Polyangiaceae bacterium
ACCGAGCTTGCCAGCATACTCGGCGTGACCTTGACCTTCAGCTCGGTGGACGGTGACTGACTAAAACGTGACCAGGTCGCCGCGACCGACGATGCCAATCGTCCAGAAAGTCACGTCCGCGCCTTTGGCTTGGACGAAGCGAGCTTCGGCATCCAGGCGAAAGCGCTGGACCGTGTAGAAGTTGTAGCCAAGGCCGACTTGCCAGGCGAGCGGCATTTGCGTCGCCGTATTTTGCTCGCCATGAAAGCGAAAGCTTTGTTTGACGATCGCCAAGCCGATTCCGAAGCGCAAGCGGAAGCGCCACAGGTCGGTGGTGACGCCGGGCGAGAGCAACCAGGTGCCGAGGTGCTGATGCAGCGTTCCGCCGCTGTACACCGGTTGTCCGTCGATCAGCGTGTCACTGTCAGGCAGCGTGGTATCGCCCGAAGCGAGCGTGGCGTAGCCAAGCGAAATGAACGGATCCAAGAAGTACTTGGAGCGATAGGCAACGCCGCCCTCGCCGTACACGCCGACGCGCCGAAATGAATGGGTCAGCCCCGGGTCCGCGGGCTCGCCCTGGACGACCGTGCCCGCCAGCGCGCCGAAGAGCTCGAGCGAAGCGGGCTCAGGCGCGGGCGCGGGCGCCGTTGCCGGGGCGGCAGGGGGCTCAGCCGCGGCCGCCGCGGGCGCCGGAGGAGGAGCCGCAGCGGGCACGGCCGCAGTGGGCTCAGCGGCCGTGGCAGGAGGCGCAGGCGCGGCGGGCGCAGGCGTCGCGGCAACAGGTGCGGCGGGTGCAGGCCCGGCAGCGGATGGAGCGGGCGCCGGAGGAGCCGCGGGAGCCGGCGCGACTTGGGACTGCGCCAGAGCCGGAGTTGCGCTGAGCAAGGGCGCCAGAGCCAAGAGGTAAGCGGCACGCTTCACGGTTGGTCTCCGTTGAGCGGCGCAGGCACGGTGCCAATCAGCTGGTAAGTCTGGAAGAGCAGCGCGGCGCGCGCCGAGATGATCCCGTTCGGTTTCGACGTGGTCAAGAAACCCTCGATGAACTCGCTCTCGTTGATCGTCCAGAAGATCGTGCCGATCCCGTGATCGCGGAGCTTCTGCACGTTTTCCGGCTGCGGGCCCTCGGTCCAGGTTGGGCCCCAGGCGACGCAGCCTTCGGCAATTACCTTATCGGCATCGTACTCGAGCAAGCAGCGCGGGATCACGAGCGGGTCCATGCCTTGTGCCACCCGGTCGTCGTTTTCGGCTTCGAGCTTGGCTTTGGCCGAGTGCCAGGCGTCGAGCACATCGTCATTCGGGATGCCGATCAATGCGCCGAATTTGCGATCGTCCGAGGGATCGTCATTTTCGTTGCGCGCTTTCAGGTCCGTGTCGAGCTGCGCGACCAGGCGCGCCGACGGCAACACCCCCTCCGGCGTTTTCTCGTCGAGATAGACGCCCTCCAGCTCGGTCTCGTTGACCATCATGTTGAGGGCTGCTTCAACGGTGGGGATCTGCTCGCCGTAGCGCATCAGGCAGCTGCCACGCAACTCCGCGAGCGAAAGCTGGTTGACCGCGCCATTGCAAAACAAGCCGCGCACCAAGGAGGCCGAGAAGCTGGGATCATGAAACAAGATCGGGATCCCGTCGCTGGTCACGCGCACATCCAGCTCAGCTGCATTGGAGCCGATTCGCTCGGCGAGCCGAATCGATTCGATGCTGTTCGGGCTCACGCCGCAGTGATCGGTGGCCTCGCACGCGCCATGGTGAGCCACCGTGTAAAACGTGCCGCGCCATTTCTTCAGCTCGTGTGCCCAGCGCAGCACCAGCGGCTTGGTGGGAATGTCGTTTTCATCGCCGTAGCTGCCGGTCAGGCTGAAGCCGGTGTTCGGATCCGGCGTTTCACCGTTGCAAAAGGCTTGCGCAACTTCCGGCGGCTCGACGAACAAGCGCACCAGACCCGCATCCGAGCGGGTCGGATATTGCCAGTAGCCTTCGACGACCACGCGCTGATCGGTCAAACAGGCCGCGCCCAACACAGCGAACCCGGCATTCTTGTTGGTGAGCACGGAGACCGTACCGGGGCTCGTGCGAATGGACGCTTGGTCGCCGAGCAGAGAGCTACCCTTGTCGACGTTGAACATGCCCTCGAAGCCGAGCAGCTGGTCGCGCTTGAGGGCGGTGCCGCCGCGCAACAGCCCGCCGTCGGGGAACATGGGGATCGACACCTCGATTGCTTGTTCGCAGTTCGCGAGCAAAAACGGCGCACCGATCGCCAAAGCCAATGACCATGTCTTAATATTCATAGCCCGCCACCACGCGTGGATAGGTGTAAAGGCCGGGCGAATCAGGGAACAACACCCAGAAGGCGTAGTGAGCTCGCGTCGTCATCGCGCCTGCACCAAAGTACCAGACCGAGCCACTGCGCGTGGTGTTCTCCACGTACAGAATTTCGCTGTGGCCGGTGAACAGATTCGGGTTGTCGAAGCCGCCCCACAGCTCCCCCACCCGGGCCCGCTCGGGACCGATCAGGATCAGCGAGCCTCGCAGCGAAAGGGCAATGTCACCGAGCGAATAGCCGACGGTCAGCTCCGGCCGGTACTCGGCGCCAATCGTCAAGGCGTCGAACCCGAACGCCCCGAGTTTGCCCAAGAACATGCCGGCGCTGAACGCTCCGCCCACCGACCAAGGCCCTGAACCATGCCAGTTGTAACCAACGCCGACCAAAATCTCGTTGGTGATCAGCATCGTGTTGATGTGGGCCTTGAACAGGAAGCCTTTGCCGAGGCTGTCCTGATAATCGAGCGCGAGCTGCGGGAAGCGGATCGACATGCCGTACATGACCGCCGGATCGATCGCATCGTAGGTGGCCCCGAGCGAAAATCGCATTTTGCCAGCCGGAGGCGCAGAGGGGTAATAGAGAAACCCTTTCTGATTGGCGACCTCTTCGACCGACTTGACTCCGCTGGCAGCGGGAGCTGCGGGCTTTGCCGTTTCCGCGGCATTTGCGCGGGGACAGAGCGCCAATACGCTCGCCCACGCAATCGCCGAACATGTGAATTTCACCCGCCCAAGCAGCATCGAATAAGCTCCCGTAGTTTGTCGATAGCGGAGTTCCCCCGCCAAGGCAATCCGAAGTTTCACAAGGCGGGTCTCGGGAGTTGATGTTTCAGACTCG
>DASXTY010000928.1:0-4482 GCA_036505155.1 Polyangiaceae bacterium
GAACCGAGCGGGTCGGAGCCGGCCTTTCGGCATCCGGCGCTGGTGCTCCAGCGAGACGAGGTCAATCGGAGTCGCCTCAATACGGTAGTGGTGTGCGTTCTCACGAGCAACAGGGTGCTCGCTCATGCGCCGGGAAACACACTTCTGCCCAAGCGGTTCACGGGGCTTTCTCGGGACTCGGTGGCCAACGCTTCACAGTTGGCAACCGTCAACAAGGAGGACCTTTACCGACTTTCTGGGAAAGTGCCCGCTCCGCTGCTCGGCAAAGTTGCGGACGGTGTTCGTTGGTTTCTTGAGCTCGACGCCTAGCCTATCGAAAGCCTAGCAGCTAAGCCCCGACGAACGGATTCACTACCCGCACCGTCCCGTACAGCCGGTCGTGTTGAAAGTCCTCGCTGTACAGCGGCGATAAGCCATAGTGCTCGGCGTAAGCCCAAAGGTGCGCGTCGAACCAGGAGAGCTGATACGCCGCCGCGCCGCGCAGGGCCGTTCGAACAATGGACTCGTTGGGATACAGCACAGTGAATTGGCTGAGCAATTCCTCGGCTTCACGGCGTGCCTCGGCGGGGTCGAGCAGGGTGACTCCGCCGAGCAGGCGCGAAACGCAGGCAACGAACTCGATGATCGACTGATGCGCGAGACGGACGGAATCCTCCACGATGCCTCGTCTCAGCAGCCGCGTTGCCATCGACTGCTTTTTCGGAAACCGAAAATCGAAGCGATAGACGAGCACGTTGGTGTCAACCAAAGCGGCCACGGTCAATCCGAACCGCCGCGCCGGTAGAGGTCCTCGCGCTTCCACCCTCTGGTCTTCGGCGGCGACTCTGGCCGGGGGCGGCGCCTTTCGCGCGCGCGCTGACGCGCCGTCGCCGAGTCGAACCACTTCACCCGCTCCGCTGCATCACGCTGGCCGGGCGCAGCTCCGGGCGGCACCAATCGAATTGCGTCCCCGCTGGCAACCCACAAAACCTCATCACCGGGCTTGATACGATATTGCTCCGCCAGCGACTTGGGCAGGGTCAGCTGGAGCTTGCTCGTGACCTTGGACATTTCCTTACTTTAGCAAGGACACTTTCCTTGTCAAACGCCTGGTTTTCGCGACGCTCGAGCTCTGGCTCGATGACATCGGGTTTTAACGGAAGAAATAGCGGTCAGCATCGCGCGTGCTAGACTGTCTCGGTGTCGCAGCCGGCTGCACGCGGAGCGTCCTACGAGGAGGTGCTCGCTACTCCGCTGCACCTGGTCGCTGAGGTCGTGCAGGGCGTTCTCTATCAGAGCCCTCGACCGAGTACGCCACACGCGCTCGCGGCGAGCGCGCTGGGCGAGGAGTTGGGGCCGCCCTTCAAGCGCGGGCGCGGAGGGCCGGGCGGCTGGGTAATTCTGGACGAGCCGGAGCTGCACCTCGACGATCATATCCTGGTGCCCGATCTGGTAGGCTGGCGGCGCGAACGCCTTCCGGAGGTTCCCGATGCGCCTTATCTCACGCTTGCTCCCGATTGGATTTGTGAAGTGCTCTCCCCGTCAACGCGTGCTCTGGATCGCGGAGCGAAGCTCGGTGTCTATGGCTCCTTTCATGTCGCGTACATTTGGCTGGTCGAACCCCTCGATCGATTACTGGAAGTGCTTCGCCTCGATGGTGACTCCTATCGCATTGTGGGCAGCGCGACAGGCAACGAGCGCGTCCGATTCAAGCCGTTTGATGCCATCGAGCTCGAGCTCACGGTCCTCTGGGCTCGCTGATTGATGCGCATCTCGAGGGCTGCGATTGAAGCTTGGGACTCTTGGCGCGAAGTGCCCTGGATGGCTTCCCAGTACCATCCCCCCAAGCGATCCGAGAGTCGCTCGAGAAGCCAGGATTTCCCTTGGCGGCGGCGCCCGTAGACGACGCCGAGGCGGGCGCGCGGCCCGGAACCGGCCGCGAACTGGACCAGGTTTTCCCATTCCCGCTCCCGATCGAAGACGTCCGCTGGCTTGGATGGGGCTTTTTCCACGTGAATCATAGGATAGCAGTATACTACTGAGTAGTAGACTACTCAATCCACCCTCAAAATCTCCCCGCAACCGTCGTTCAGTCCACGAACTTCGACACCAGCCGCACGTAGGAAGCCTGGTAATAGATGCCGGGCTCGGTGATTTCCCAGGACTTGTCGTGCTCTTGGGGCGGATCCCAGGCGGTGTTGAAGTCGAGATACGCCTTTTGGGCCGGCTGCTTGGAGAGGCGGGAGTTCACGCACTTGTTTTGCTTGGGGTCTTGTCCCTTGCAATAGCTCTTGTTGGGGCCTCCGGGAACATAGCCGGGCGCGGGGCCGAACTTCGAGGTCTTGGCGTTATCCCATTCCGGATCTTTGTCGCGAAACCAAGTGTGGTAAATTTCGTTGGCGGATTCCTCGGCGCCGTAGGCGCTCATATTGCTGAGGTAAACCATTTGCATGGGGTTTACCCCGTGAAAGGAGTTCAGCATGCCCGCGGCGCGCTCGCGATACGTGGCTTCTTCCGCGGGGGTGCAGAGGTGATGTTGCACCATGTCGAAATTGGTGTTGCCGAAGGCGGCGCGCTGGTTATTGCTTCCCCAGTGGTAGGAGTCTTCGCGCATGTAGGCGCGATAGAGATCGAGGTCCGGCTTGAATTTGTAGAGCTCGACACTGGCGGCTTGGGACTTCTTTTGTTTGACGATGGCGTCTCGAACCGCCGGATCGGCGTTTTTTAAGTCGGCGTAGAAGAGCAACGCATCGCCCTGGGCCTGGTCATAAACCGACCAGCGGTCTTCTTGAAAGGGCCGGGTGAGGGTGTAGTTCTTCTTGATGTAGTCGTTGTACTTTTGTTCCGAAGTGAGCGCGAAGAGATAGACAGCCGCGACCACCCCAGCAGGTGGCTGCTCTTTCACGGCGCGATCGGCGTCGCCGCTCTTGATGGTGCCGTCGTCGCAAGCGTCGCTCTGGGGATGGGTTTGAAACCAATTCCAGGCGTTTACGGCGCGCTTTCCGAGGTCGTCCGCGTAGTTCTTGAGCTTCGGAATGGCGCGTAGCACCAGCGCAGCGTGCGCGAAGTCGGCCGAAGCCGTAATGGTCGAGGAGGAGCAAGGCTCGGGGTAGTAGAAGCGCTTCGGCTTTTTAGGATCTCGCAGCGGGTCGTCGTAGTCGACGCTTCCCATTTTGATGAGAACTCCGCCTTTGAGATCGGCGGGCTGCATTTTCTTGAGCCAGTCGAGCTCGACTTTGACTTCATCCAAAAGGTCGGGAATCCCGTTCTTCGACTCGGGAATGTTGTAATCGTCGGTGAAGGGGCCGGGGTTTTCCTGGTATGCGGTCAGGAGTTGGTTCACCGGATCCATGGTGAAGGTGACGTACTTGTCGGTGTCGCCGGCGTCCCACCAGCCGCCGGAAAGGTCGCGGGCGGTCTTCGGGTTATCACGGTCGCGCACGCTCCGCGCCTCCTTGTCCTGCCCCGGGCCGAGGATATCGGCTCCCCAAAGCCAGCATTTTTGCCCCACGCACGCGTAGGGCGCCACCTTGGCGAAGTTTGCGCGATTGAAATAATACATGCGCGCGGCGGCTTTGAGCATGTCGCGATACACGTTCACGTTGATGTCGAAGCGATGGGAGCGAACACCGCGTGTCTTGTCGTAAACGAAGTACGATCCCGGAGTCTTCACCTCAGAGAAGTCGAACCAAAAGCCGCGGTCTCCGGCATTGGGCTCTATCGCGCCTCCTTTCCACGGTGTGATCTTGCCCGAGTAGACTACTGCCGCGTCGTCCCATTTTCGGACTTCGTAGGTGGGGCCCGGCTCGAATGCATCGTCCTTGTTCCACCCTTCTTGCGGGTCGACCAGCACTGCGACTTTCTTCATGTCGGGGCGGTAGCCGAACTGATCGACCACGATGTACTTTTGGAGCTTGGCTTCGTTTCCGCTCTTCGGTTCTGCGATCGGAGTCGGGGGAACCGTGGGCTCAGCGCGCCCGACCGGCGCGGCTGACGGTGCAACGGGGGTCAATTGGGTTGCCGGTTCTGGAGGAGGGGGCTCACAGGCCACACTGAGAAGCGTGATGCTCGATATAACGACCAGCGCCCGTCGAGCGTCGACCGGCGCCCACCAAGTGTGGGCGGCTCTCGCGTTCTTGGGGCGGTTCACGGGCCGGCTCCACCGGTTGAAGAGCATGCTGCGGGCTGCATTGGGAAAACAGCGTAGTAGAGACCCCGGGGAAATGTCGACTGCCAAAGGATGACGACACCGCCACTCGGAAAATCAGCGGTGCCCACGTGTCCACTAAGCGAAAACGGCGCGCTCAGAGCGAGCCGCGCGGTCAGTTGAAATAAACCATTGCGAATTATGGCGCGGACAGAGCGTCCCAGAAGTCGCACCTCGGATGATTGACGTCGCTGGCCAGGGTTATGGGCGCATCCAAGACCGTAAATACACCACTGGTGGCGGTATATTCGGGCCAAGGGGGTGACGTGCCGAGCCGGGACATCCGGGCCCAGGTC
>DASXTY010000929.1:0-1822 GCA_036505155.1 Polyangiaceae bacterium
ACCTCGGCTTTGCGCGGCGGTTCCGGCGATTTGTTTCCGCCGCCACCGCCGCCTCCTCCAGGCCCTGGCTCTGCGAGCCACACAATCTGGGTGTTCAGGGGATCCGGCTGCACGAGGGCGCTCGACGTACTCGATGGCGGCGCATACTTCAGCAGGAGAAAAAAGAGCGCGACGAATGCGACGTGTGTGAAAACCGACGCACCGAGAGCTCCCCCGACGCGGCTCTTGTGCCGCTCGAAGGAGAATTCCACGTCTCGACCGTCACCCCCAAGGTGAACGACAAGGTGGCCGGCTGGAGAAGATTCGGACATTTGACGGACTGCGCAAAAGAGGACAGGCTCCTTCTATTGTGCGCCGCTCCTGGACCTCGCGCAACTGCAAAAAGCGAGCCCCTTGGATCATACGCATCCGCTCAATTCAATCTCAAAGTCGCGAACGCCAGGCACAAATGCGTCGCTGCAGTTTCAAAAGTCGCGGCCGCCGAATCACACGCGTCCGCTCCAGGTTTTAGTAGTCGCGGCCGCCGAATCACACGCGTCCGCTCCAGGCTCCAATTGCCGCGTTGCCGCCCCCGTACGAGTGCAACAGCGCCAGGGCTTCGGCTGCTGCCGGCTCGCTCCGGATGGCGACAAGGACGCCGCCTCTCGCCGTCAAAACCTCGAAGATGCGCCCATCATGCTGTTGGAAGCCAGCACGCCGCATCGAGCCCGCGAGGCCCCTCTTTCTGAAATCGGGGCCGTCCAAGGTTTCAAAGAGCGGACCGCGCATCAGCACTGCTCCGAGCGCTGGAAGCTCCAGTCGCTGTCCGGGCACTCCGAGGGCCTGTTCTGTCAGCGAGGCGAGCGCGGGTGACTCTTTACCGAGAATGGAGAGCGACTCTGCTGGAAAGCCAGCCGCTTTGAGCGCGCCGATACCGCGTTCAGCCCAGACCGTGTCCTGAAATACCCCAACCGTGAATCGGCCAGTTTCTACTTCCTGCATCGTTTGGGTGATCTTTATTTGGTGCGCATGGGGCCCCACCCCCATGCACCGAAAGACCGACGTTTCTTTTCTTATTGTCGCGGGGCCCCACCCCCGCGACTGTGTCTCGCGCAGTTACGCGCTCGACGCGGCTCAAGGCTGCGCGTAGCGCGCTCAACAACGTCGGGTGTGCTCCCTTTCCTCCGTTAGCCTGCTAGTCCGCACTCCAGGTCGCGATGGCCACCTCATCAGCTCCTGATTGCTCGAGCGCCTGCTGCACGCGCAGAGCCTGCTCAGGTTGCGCATGCACGCCCAATAGCACCATCCCCTGCTCGATGCGTGTCTGCCACCTGGACGCTTGGGCCTTGGAAAGTCCCGCTTTTTCGAGCGTGGCACTGAGACTTCCAGTGGCGTGCCCGACGGCTTCTCCGAGGTCGGCAGCGAGTGGCCCGGCTGTAACGATGGGGCCGATGCCCGGCATCACGATGGCCATTGCAGCCAATATCTGTCCGCTGAGCTCGCCTAGGAGCCAGCCAAGCCTCGAATCCTCGATTTCGACGCCAGGAGTGCCCCCAATCGCTCGTGCCAGCGCGCCCTCATCGTCATGGGTCTTGGCGACGATGGACAAATCGGCACGATCGAGGCCAAGCTCGCGGACGGCGCGCGCCGCAATCGCTGTCGCCGCACGATCGCCAAATAGCGCAAGGACAAGCGGATGCGACACGCGCTTTACTATATCCAGCCTTCGCACACCTGTCACCGAGAGTGAGCGCCCCGTGCCAAAGTTCGCCGGCGAATCCCACGAACCGAGATGGTCGGGCAGGCAAGCCGGCGGAGGCGGAACATGGTACAATGTCAGTCA
>DASXTY010000930.1:0-2008 GCA_036505155.1 Polyangiaceae bacterium
GGGCCCTGTCTCGCTTTACTTAAGAGCGAGAAAACGATGCCTGAGGCGGCTGCCTAACAAGCGCTTGAAGCTGCCGGGCGGTGATCGCTTTAAGGGAAACGGAGCGTTGTGCGCTGGCGCGCACGAACTATCGTTCAACGACACGGCGCGCGGCGGGCATGTCGCCCGCAGCTTAAGCGCGATCCGTTAGGCAGCGACTCATGACAGATCGTCTCAAGCCAGGTTCTCTAAAGACCGCTTCGGATCTCTTCCAGAAGGTGCGGCGTGACGCAGCGTTGCTGGATGGGGAGGTCAATTCCGATCGCTTCTTTAACTTCGTGGTGACCGCCTATTCCCTCATCGATTGGATCCGGCACGATCCCAGCGTCCCGGCTTCAGCGAAGGCACAGGGAGCAATCGACGGGCTCTACAATGACCAATGGCTTCGGCTGTGCGGGGATGCGGCCACAGGCGCCAAGCACTTTACGCTCACGCACCGCACACCCACCGCAGACAAAGTCAGCGTAGCGTCGGGGTGGGGCGTGGGCCGGTTTGGGAAAGGGCCATACGGCGTCGGCGAGGAACGCATCACCGTCCATCTGCCGGGCGGGCCGGTCTACGGAGCTCTCGAATTGGTGGCGGGAGTGCTCAAGGTTTGGGAGACATTCTTTACCAATCATGGTATACCGATTTGAGTCGCTGCCTAACATGCGCTTGAAGCTGGCGGGCGGTGATCGCTCTAAAGGAAGCGTAGTGTTGTGCGCTGACGCGCACGAACTAACGTTCAACGACGGATGCGCTGGCGGGCGCGTCGCCCGCAGCTTAAGCGCGATCCGTTAGGCAGCGGCCGCTCAAGTGCTCACAATCAGGTTGAAGGGCGAGTCGTGGACGAGCCAAGAGGACTTCTACGCCGCCTTGCTTCCGGCCCTCGGAGCGCCAGCCTGGCACGGGCACAACCTCGACGCCCTGAATGACAGCATCGTCGGGGGCGGCATTAACACCGTCAACCCTCCGTTCGCCATCTCGATTACTGGGCTCCAGTCGATGGGCGCCGAGGCTCGCACTATAGTCAATCGCTTCGCCGACCTTATCCGCGAGTTACGCTCCGGAGGTGTGCCGGTCTCCGTTGATTGCGATTAGCATTTGAAGGGAAGGGGCCGCTGCCTAACATGCGCTTGAAGCTGGCGGGCCTATCGCTCTTTAAGGAACCCGAGTGTTTGTGCGCTGGCGGGTGCCGGTGATCGTTCCGCACCCTTGCGCCGGCGAGCTCGTCGCCCGCAGCTTAAGCGCGATCCGTTAGGCGGCGCGCTCCACCCCACAAGCATTCTTCCGTTAATTCCTTTGGTATGGTGATGCGCGGGGCGCCGAGCGCCGAGACGCGCGGGTAGGCTGCAGCTCGCCGCGCCCCACTACCCCAAGTCCGCCACGCGTCGGGCGCGCCACGCACGTCCTCCGTTGCCCGTGGCTGCCGAGAGGCTTCTCGAGGCGGGTTGGGCCGTGCTTCCGTGGGGCGCGCAGCGCGCTCGAGCACCGATGAAAAGCGCGCCGTCTAACACGCGCTTGAAGCTGGCGGCGCCTGGCACTTGGGGTAAACTTTCATTTGTGACGAACCAACCTAGGCGCCGCAGCTTAAGCGCGGGCCGTTAGGCAGCCGCTGTCACGCTACGCGAAACAGACACGTGCCTCGAGCTTCTGCCCTGCTGATCCTCACGGTCCTCGCGTGCTCCCAGGGGCGGCGAGCGGGCAACATTCCACAGGACTCCGTCCAAGGCACGGCTCCTAACTCTGCTTCCGGCGCCCGCTCGGAGTCCATCGCTTCACTATCACACCCCTCTGCGAGTGCTCAGTATTGCGTGCTCGACACGAATGCGTCTATACATATCTCAGAAGACTCGGTCGGCCCCCTCGCGCTCGAAACAACCTTGCGAAGACTCAGGGAGAGTTGCCCCGCTGCTCGGGTTACCGCGCACTACGGCGAGAGTGAGACATACGCGGCCTTGCTCTTTCCCTTCCCCGGGCTTAGCGCGAC
>DASXTY010000931.1:0-3823 GCA_036505155.1 Polyangiaceae bacterium
GGCGCTTATCCCACATCATCTGACACCCTTTGCTATCGCTTCCGGCCGCAATCGACTGGTACTCCGCGAGCTCCTCTTACCGCTGGTCCTCGGACTTGGAGTGGCTGCGTTGGTCCTGCGCTTCCCATTAATTGGTTTGGAGCCAATGCGCTTCGCACGCTGCAAAGCGGAAAAGTCGACATGGGCGAATGGAGTCATCCGGCTTCGATCCAGACGCGCGAGTCCGGTACTTCCACCCAACTGCCACCCTTCAAAATCGATTCCTGGGAGCACAAACCTGGAAGCGTCATATCCATGGCCTCGTGGATCCCGATGGGACAGGCGATTTCGCCCCGGCAGGATCCAAGGAAGTCTTCGAGCACGAAGTAGTCGCCCCCGTCGTGGCCCGCGCGCAGTGCCGCTTCGGGCGGGCGGCGCCAGCGCTCCGGCATCAGTTCCATCGCGGGTTCGGAGCCCATCCAGGCTTCAAAGTTTTGCCAGTCCGGGTCGGAGCTGTTGTGACGAAGCCAGATCTTACCCGAATCACCCCAGGCGCGGGCGGATTCATACGCGCCATCGGTAGCTTGAAGTTGATAATTGGTCATGGCGTGCGGCCGCTCGGAGACCAGGTCCACCCGAATTTTTATCAAGCGGCCTTTTTCGGTCTTGCACAACATCACCGAGCTGTCGCTGGCGTAGGGCTCGCCTCGCGGATCGGCGTGATGCGAACCGCTGTCTTCACAAGCAACGCGGGTCACCCGATCGCCTGCGAGCCACTGCAAGATCGGGCCCAGGCTGTGGGTGCAATAAGTGACGCCGCGGATGCCGAGCTGCCAGTGCCGACGCCACGGCGTGGATTCGCCGAGATCCCGGACATCGTGCAGGTACTCCCCTTCGGCGTAATACGGTTCTCCAAACCAACCATGGGCTACCAGCGAGCGGATGAAGACGTTGGCTTTGGTGTAGCAGTAGTTTTCGGCCATCATGTAAACGGCCTTGGAACGCGAGGCAGCGGCGACCAACGCCCGGCATTCGTCCATGGATATCCCCGCGGTGACTTCGCTCAGGACATGGATATCCCGATGGAGCGCTTCGAGTGCCATCGGCACGTGAAGCTGCATAGGCGTGCCGATGACAACCGCGTCGGGCCGTGCGCGTTCCAGCATGTGTCCAAAGTCCGTAAAGGCCTGGTCTGCGCCGAGGGCTTGGCGGGCACGCTCCAGCTCCTCGCGTCGGATGTCGCAAACTGCGCCGACCTTGGCGCCCAGAGCGCTCAGCACATCACAAAAACTGCCGCCCCGCCCCACGGCTCCAACCACCCCGAGCTTCAAAGAGGTCATGCGTGCTCCAGGGCTTGCGCCAGCACCGGACTCTGCAATGTATTTTGCGCCTTCTGCCATTTCCGCCGAGACGCGGGGCTGTCGATCGCGGGTAGGAAACCATAGTCGAGATAGAGCTTGATCGCGGCTGGGCGATCCCAGCTGGTAGCGAGATACGCACGTTGGTGGTGAGCGGCCAGCACGTTCATGGCATACGAAAGGGCCGGGCGCGCAAGGCCCTTTCCCTGCCACGCAGGGCGGATGGCAAACCAGTGAATGCGGCCGTGGTCTTGGCCATTGAAACCACGAGAGTACCAAGCGCTGATGGTTCCGAGCGCAACTCCCAACGCGTTCACGATGAAAAAACAGCGTCGACTCCAGGCGTCGGGGTCATCGCCGAACTCCGCCTGAAAAAGCTCCGAGCCCACAGTGAACAGCCGCTCTGAGTCGCGCTGGATGTCGGTCCAGAGGCCGGCTTCGTCGTGGCGCATGGGGCGCATGGAAAACCCCGCTGGAAAATCGGCTTGGGGGATATGGTCCATATGCGGTCGCAGCATCAAAACGGATGTCCCGTTTTCGCTGCTCTCAGACTCTTGCGCACCCCGTTTTTCACGAAATATCCGGCGAGTCGCCCAATACGCCGCCCGTGGCGCGCGGTTCCGCCCGACCACTCCGAATGGCGCGGTGTGCGCGCCGCCGAAGCCGCACGCCATTCCGATGTCTTCGGTCCAGGGGTGGTCGGCAAAACACCAGATGCACGCTCCCGCAATATAGTCAGCCTGCATCCCACGAAACTGGAGCTCGAGGTCCCGCGCGTGGGTGTCCTCACCGACTGCGTTACCGAACACGCCGGAAAACGACACGCCGCCGAATTCTGTGACCAGGATCGGCTTGTCGGGAAACACGGAGTGCAGGGCTTTTAGCCGATCTTGCCAGATTTCGGTGATTTTTTCCGGCTGCAAGGCGTGCGCTTTCTCGGCGTCCGCGTCGAAGAGATGCGGATAGCCGTTCACGCACACCACGTCATCCGAGGCGAATGGCTCCGCGTCTTTGGGGGGCCAGCGATTCGATACATGTACCGCAAGGCGCGATGCGTCGACGGCATGGACGTGCTGAATGAGCTCGCGATTTCCGGCCACCACGTCTGGGAGCTCCTCCCGCGACTCATTGCTGACGGACCAAGAAATAATGCAGGGGTGATTGTAGTCGCGCTGGATGAGGCGAGTGAGCTGGCGCTTGGCACTCTCCAGGGTGCGTTCGTAGACTCCATCTTGTTCGAAGCGGGCCTGCGACCAGAAATACAGGGGAATCTCGGCCATGACGACCAAGCCGATTTCGTCGCAGAGCGCGAGGGTGGAGGGGTGATGCGGATAATGGCAGAGGCGTACGAAATTTGCGCCCGCTTCCTTCATTGCCAAAAAATCGGATTTGGCGGTGTCCGGGTCCGGGCACATCTTGGAGCGCAGCGTGTCTTCGTGACGGTTAAAGCCCACGAGGTAGATGGGCCGATGGTTGATGAGCAGCTTGCAGCCTTCGGTTCGAACCGAACGAAAGCCGATGTCGAGCTCCTGCCGGTCCGTGATGGCGCCACCGGCTGAGATCTGCGTGCGAGCGCGATACAGAACCGGCGTATCCGGGTGCCAAGATTGCACCGATTCCACCGCTCCGCCGAGAGTAACCACGGCGCTCGAGCGCGGCGCAACCTCGACCGTCGCGCTCTGAAACTCGGCAACCAACGCGCCATCCAGCATGCGGAGCTCCACGTTGACCTCCAGTCGCGCGGCTTCCGAGCGATGGTTACAGACCAACACTTCCTGCTGAAAGCGTCCCCCTTCTGCATTCGGCTCGGCCAGGGTCCGCACCCCGTCAATGCGCAACGCGTCGCTTGCAACCAGCCGTAGCTCGCGCAGGATTCCCCCAAACGGGCGCCACCCGCGTTTTAGCCCCGGCACCTCGCCATCGATCCGCGTGCTATCGGCGCGCACGGTGATCTGGTTCTGTTCACCGGTATGAACCAACTCGGTTACGTCGAACCGAAAGGGAAGAAACGGGTCCCGATTCTCCCCGGCCAACCGCCCATTTATCCAAACTCGGGCGTGGTTATTCACCCCCTCGAACTCGAGCTCGATGTGTCGGCCGCGCCAGCGCTCGGGCAACTCGGTGAGGCGCGAAAACCAACACGCGCCTTCGTAGCCCTCCAAGGCGGGCAGGCCGTCTTCGAACGCGCCCGGCAACGCCACTTCGCGCCAGCGCCTTCGATCGCACTCGACCGAGGAGTAACCCAACCGTTCTCCCTCGGCATGCGGATCGGGCTGAAAGCGCCACACACCGGAGAGCGGAATCGTTTCTCGAAACGCGTTCAAGGCAACCAGTAAACCACCGGTGTTTTCAACGGGCAACGGCCAACGATGCAGAGCCGGTGCGAGCCGCTCAAAGAAGCTAGTGCTGCGCGCCTCAAGTTCGTACCGGGATCGGACGATGCCGCTGATCAGCACTAGAGCGCCCGCGGAGCGAAGCGCAGCGGG
>DASXTY010000932.1:0-6883 GCA_036505155.1 Polyangiaceae bacterium
TCGCCGAGCATGGTGACGCTGCGCGACAGACGGATGGAGGTCTCCTCTTCCGAGTCGATTTCACCCGGTTCGGGAATCGCTGAAAAGAGGGCTTCGGGTTTGTTGGACATTGTGAGGTGGTGAGCGAGCTACGCTATCGGCTCAACTGGGGAAACGGCCAATCTCGGCCTCGGGCTTAGTGAAAAACCACTGGTTCTAATGTTTGATTCCGGGGCGGGTTCCACCGATGGTTATCGAAAAACGGGGCTGGTGTGGGGTAAGAGCAGGCTGCCCGCGCCCCATGGACCGGGCGGCGGGTAGGCGATCGGGACACTATGATCGATAATCCTTGATTTGACTTCTGCAATATTTGTGCCCGATTTGGGCTCATTTTGGCCTTTGTGACGGGCTCCGCTCGACAAAAGGCCAAGCTGAACATTTGAATTTGACCACAACTTTTTAGGAAACCACAAATGAATCCGGTGCCGGTTGACTCGGTAGATTCAAAGGAGGGCGAAAGCGGCTCCATTTCCAATACGATCCGGGCCTGCGCGGGGATCCGTTCGCTCTCGCGGACCTTGCCAAATTCCGGGCACGGCTTGCCACGGCACACGTGGACACTTTGCGGCGTGGGCATTGGACAACTGGAAAACGAGATTGTTTCTGAGCTCCGCCGGTCCCGATGGTTATTTGTCCTGGGGGCCCTTGCCGTCGCCCTGTACGGCGCAGCCCATAGCGCTGCAGCCCTCTGCGCCGGCCTTTTAGGAAAGCGCATCGTCCTGGTCGGAGCCGGCTCCGCCACAAAAACAGGTGCCGAGCTGCTCTTGCTTTGCCTGGCGGGTGTGGTGGCGACTGGCGTCAAGGCCGCCTCCGGTGTTGGGCTCGGAGCCGCTCAATCGCTGCTCGGCAGTCAGGTCGGTGCTGCGGTGCGTCAAAGGGCGCTGGCAAGACTGGTCACGGACGGGCTACATGACGCCGGACCCAGGGCCCTCGCAACAATTGCGGTGCGGACCCGGGAACTCGAGCTCGGGGCAGCCTTTGGGCCAATTCAGTCGGTGCGCGCGCTGGCGCAGCTCTTCTTCCTGTCGGCGGCCCTGCTGGTTCTGTCTCCCGCGCTCACGGGCTGTGTGGTCGTTATCAGTGTGCTCTTTGGAGGGTTACTTCACCGACTGCGCAGATTGCGGAGGGTCGCGACCGAGCGCTCGCAGAGCACGCTCGAAGAGCTCCACTCCGGGATCGATGAACTGTTGAAAAACTTGGATCTGTGGCGCGCTTACGGATGCACCAGCCTGATCGCAGAATCCATCGCGCGCTCGAGCCGAGAAGCCTCCCGCGCGCAGGCGCGCTCCGAAGCCGGAAGAGCGGCGCTCTCCGGTCTCAACGAATTGTTGGGAGCGATGGCCCTGCTGGGTGCGGTGGGTTTGGCTACCCAAGCCGGACTGGAGCTGGGAGAAGGTTCCAGTGTGGCAGCGGTTGCCCTGATGCTCATGGCATACCGTCCTCTTCGCGACCTGGGCGATGCGCGCGCCTGGCGGGAGCGAGCGTCCACAGCGCTCGCGGCCATTGAGGGATTAGCGCGGGACCATGAAAACCGGAAGCCGTTTCGGCATACCGACTGCTCCGCACAGAGGCCAAAGTGGTCACTCGACGTTTTGAGTTGTCGAATGCTAGGCGCTCGCGATTATGGAACGCGCACCAGCTTCACGGTGGAAAAGGGAGAGCTGGTGTGTGTTACCGGGCCAACTGGCAGCGGGAAGACGACGCTGCTCCGGGTCCTTTTGGGGCTTGAGGCCGCTGTCGGCGAGCTCCGTTACGCTGGCCAGGATTTAGCCGAGGTCGGAGTGGGTCCCAACTTGCGCCCTTTTGCATGGGTCCCGCAGGAAGCTCCGTTGGTCAGCGCGAGCGTGCTCGACAACGTGGCGCTGTTTGGAGGCGACCGCACGCGCGCTCGCGACGCTCTGGCTTCGATTGGCGCAAAACAACTGTCAGAGCGGGGAAGCGACCTGGTCGGTCCGATGGGCAAACCCCTGTCGGGTGGCGAGCGCCGACAAGTGGCGATCGCGCGCGCGCTCTGTAGTGAGCTCCCGGTGCTTCTCATCGACGAGCCGCTGGCAGGGCTCGACGCGAATGCAGCCCGCTCGGTGGTGGTGGCGCTCGAGCGCGTTCGGCCGAATCGCGTCACATTGGTGGTCAGCCATCGCACTGAGATTGCGGAGCTGGCCGACCGTGTCATTGCGATTGGGGCGTGCGAATCCCCGCCGATGCGCGCAATTGGCGTGCCGCGCGCCGCGCCTGTCGAATCGGTTCCGGAGTGCGAGACGATTCCGTAAAAGCGAGCGTCAACTTGGCTGCCAGCTCAGCCTCCGTGCGCCACGCAGCATGCACCGCGATCGGCTCTGCTCCAGCCTGCGTGCGGAGCCAATAGCCGACGATCTGGCCCCGCACTTCGAGCGGAGCGCGCGCGCCGCGCGACGGGTCCGAAAGCTCCGGTGTTTTTGCCACCAACGGACGCCGCGTCACGCCGATGGTGGGGCGGTCGAGGACGGCGCCGAGCTGAAGCGCCAAACCGGCGCCACGCGGGTGGTCCCGCCCGGTGGCGTCGACAAACACCAAATCGGGGCGGGCTCTTAGCGATCGCAACGCCGCCTCGAGCAGCGGCCCCTCGCGCAAAGCCAGCGCGCCCCGTATGAAAGGTTCTGCGCTGGCACCGACCAAGGTCGCTACTTCGTTAAGCTCATGTCCGACAAGGAGTGCTGCTGCTGCCCAGGCTGGATCACCCGCCCTACCGGAGCCTGGTACGTTGCGCGGGAAACAAACGAATGCTCCGGCCGCGCTTATCTGCGCATCTTGAGGAAGCCACGGTTCGGGTTTCATCTGGTCGATCGCCGCTTGTATTTGGATGAGCTCTTCCAGGGTAGTGGGCCAATCCATCGCTTGGACCAGGTGGCGAAGGCTCCTAGCGTAGCTTCGTGCGGCGATTTACAACAAGGGTGGAAACACCTGTCGTGACAAGGTAGGCTGGTGATATCGGCTTACGTAATCTCCAAGAGACGAACGGACGGTGCGAACCCATCCAGTTAAGGCATTAGCTTAGTGTCGGAGCCTGTTCCCATGGTCGCACTGGACGAGCTGCTGCAGAGTTGGCGCGCAGATCCAGACGCAGAGACCACCATCACACTCTGCGGTTATATCGGCGCGTCCAACGACCATACGCTAGTCGCGGAGGTGGGTGAGATTGCAGAGGAGCTGCATTCCGACGACCCGGACGTGATGGTTGCGGTGGGGCGAATGTATCTCGACGGAGGCGATTTGGCCGGCTCACAGCGGGCGCTGATGGCCGCAGCGCGAGTAGCAAAGCGAAACCCGAGGCCTTTTCGATATCTGGGAGAAGTCTTGTTGCGACAGGGAGAGGCCAGCCGCGCAAAAAAGGCGCTAGACCACGCGTTGAGCTTGGGGAGCGCGAGTCCGGCAGTCTCCATTTTGCAGCAGCACGCTAGTGAGTGGGTTGACCTGGAGCTCACCGAAGGTCCGGAGGCCGTGGCCGAACGCGTCGCCACCTCCCTGCCCCGGGGGAAACTGAAGAGCTCAGCCCCGGATGCAGAAGAACAAGTAGAGGAGCTGGACTCGGACAGTTACCAACTCTTTGAGTCCAGACCCCCCAAAGGGACGCAGGCCGTAGCAGAAAGGGCTCCTCCGAGCCACGTTGCTCCCCGACGCCCCGCGGCGCTCGCCCCCTCACCGGTAATCCCCATCAGTAAGCCTTTCAGTCCGAGCGCTGAAGAAAGTCCTTTAGGCGAGGAAGACGACGACGTGACCAACGTCCTCAGCGCGGCGTCGTTTCGAGCTCTGGTGCAACGACAGCCGACACGGGCCAAGGTCGCAGCCCCGGAGCCGCCCGCAGTTTCGCGGACAACCACGCTGGATTCCATCGATCTGGAACCGGATGCGACAACGGCCGAACTTTTTCCCAACGCGGATTCCAGCTTCGATGAATTCGATGGCGTCACACAAATCGTGCCCAACCCTAGCGAGCTGAGGACTCTAGCCGTTCCACAGCCCCGCCCGCCGCAAGCGCTGCCGACGCCTGCACCACCGAGGAGCGCTCCTCGACCCCCTGTGCCGCCGAGTCCGCCTCCGACGTCGCATCCGCCAGTTCCTCATCCAGCAGCTTCGCAGTCAGCGCGTCCGCCCATCGAATCGGTGGATCTCGATCGGGTTCTGCTGGGGACAGCGCCCAGTATGGAAGGGGGCGCAAAGCCTCCGCCACCGCCGCCCTCGTGGCCCGCCCCTCAACGCTCGCCGGATTGGCCCCTCAGGGACCCGCTTCGTCCGGATCCGTTTCCGGTCTCGTCAACTGCCAAAACCGAGCTCAGCAAGCCGCTCAAGTCAGCACCGGCGCCGGTGGCGCAAAGCTCGGGCGCGCAAGCGCAGTACGCACAGACCTCTCCTCGTAAACAGTCGCCTGCTCCGCTGGGTGAAGATAGCGTCATCATCGATGAGCGCACGCCACGCGGAGACGCTAGAGCCGGCACCCGCACGCGTGCCCAAACGGCGCCCGCCACGCCCGCTCGAATGCGCGCGCGCGCCGAAACCATCCCATCCCGGCCGCGCCTTCCGGAACCTGCCGCCCGGGCTCCAGCTAAACAGCGCGTCAAACCGAAAAGGCGGGTTTGGCCCTCTTTGTTCCTTCTCATCACGTTGATCGGGGGCGCGCTGGGAGCCGCCGGCTACGGACTCTGGCTGGATAACCAGCGAAGAGCGTGTGGGTCGAGACAGCACGACGAGATCGACCGCATCGAAATGCTGCTGCGTTCCGGAGCAAGCTCGGACTTGGCGCTGGCTCGGCGAGCGCTTCGCATTCTGGCATCGGATCCGAGGCTCGCCGCGCGTGCATCGTCCCTGGAGCTTCGCTATGACATTGTGGCGCTGCTGATGAGCCCTTCCGACGCGGGGGACATTTCGTCCGCAATCGCGCGTGCCCGCAGGCTCGGAGTGCCGAAGAAGGCGTGGGCCGCTGCGTCGGTGGCAAAAGATCTGCAGAAGCATGATCTCGCGCACGCCTTGGAAACCATCCGTCAATCCCCAGCCGGCAGTGAGCTGGATCCGTATTACCGACTGGCAACCGGCGCGACGCTTGAGGCTTCCGGCGATCCGCAAGCGCTGGCATCTTACGAGGCGGCTCGGCAAATGGCTCCTGACTTTGGAGCAGCGATTGTTTTGCACGAGCGCATGGCGGTCCTTTTTCCGGCAGCTCGAGGCAACGCGCGAGAAGAGACTCTCGGGAAGCTGCAGCCGGCCACCGCGCAGCGGGTGCTGGAAGCCTTGCGAGCAGCGGCCGATGGTGGGGAACGAGATCCGGGGCGCCTCGAGCTCGGATTGAGCGCCGAGCAACGACAGGCGCTTCCGGAGCCTCTGAAGCCCGTCGTGTATTTGATCAATGCGCGACGAGCCATGGTTCAGGGAGACTCCACCCGGGCAGCGGAAGAAATCCATTCTGGACTGGAAGTGACGAACAGTCCCTTCTTAACCGCGCGACTGGGCGCGTTGGCCTTCGAAATACAGTCGCCCGAGTTGGCCGAGCGAGCCGCAGCGCGATTGGAAGCGCTAAACCCGAACGATGCGACGGCGCGGGTGCTTCGTGCTCGCCTGGCGCTTCTGAATGGCAAGCTCTTACTCGCCGAACAACTGATGGGCGAGCTCAAAGGCAAGGCCTCGGGCGACCAGCTACAGGAGGCAATCGTTCGCGCCATTATTGCTTACGAGCATTGGGATTCGGGCAGCTTGCGGACTGCGCTCGAACCGATTGACCGTCGGCTACGAGAGGTGTCGGCATTGTCCGCGGCGTCCGGAATTCTTTCCGGTGCCGCTTTGCCCAGGCCTGAGGAGCTAGGCGCTCTGATTCGACCGCAGGTCGCCTGGGGTGAATACATTGCGTTCGACGCTGCGATCGCGGCTGGGGATTTGAAGCGTGCTGCGCTTCTTACTCAAACCTGGCCGGCGCGCGACACCAACGCGCTTCGGCTGCTGCGTAGCGCCAGGCTGACTCGCTATCTGGGCCAGCCCCTCACCGCCTCGCAACTTTCCGAACAGCTGTTTCAGGGTGCGTCGCCCACTCCGGCGGTGGTGGTGGAGCGTGTTTACGCGCTGCTCGCGGCAAAGCGGGCGGAACAGGCACAGCAGCTTTTGTCGAAGTATCCCGAGATCGGCAGGCCGGTTCTGGAATGGCTAGAGGCGCTGGTGGAGATGTCCGTCAAACGGTTGCCCAGCGACAAGACGCGCAAGCTGGCTCCACCGGCAAGCGATGCTCCATTGCCCTTGCGAATTCTTGCGGCGCGCACGCTGGCCAAGGCCCGCGACCCGCGAGCTGATCAGTACCTGGCCCGACTTGCGCAGATCGTCCCGAACCACCCAGATCTGCGCAACGCTGGCATAGACTGAGGGCGCTCTGGTTTCTCAAAAACCCCGGGCGCGTGAAGCGTTGCACCCCGCGCTCGACTGAGACGAACCGGGTTTTGGGCCAAAAAACCCAGGGCGGTTTGTCTGTTCCGGCGCCAGCTGATACGCAGTGCGACCGTGAATCGGCGTCTCTCGCAGCCGAACCTGGGGCTCGAACCGGCTTCCGACATCGCATTGGAGCCCGTTCCGCCCAGGGTGCGCTCGGCGCTCGGAATTGACGCATCGTCGGCCGATGCGAGGCTGTGTCTTTCCACTCGCCTGATGCTGGATGGTCGGTTTGGCGAAGCCTGGGTCTTGGTCTCGGCGGATTCAATCGCCGTGGTTGAGAGCAACGGCTCCGGTTTCGGGAGCGCGCGGCGTGTCGCTCTCTCGGATGTGGAATCCGTGTACATTCGCAGGGTCACCGGCGGTGGAATCGTCGTGGTCAACGAGCGGGGCGCGCACAACG
>DASXTY010000933.1:0-1519 GCA_036505155.1 Polyangiaceae bacterium
CGGAAAGGGCAATGCAGATGCTCGGCAAACAATCACTGGTGGCGTTCCTAGCCACCCGAGATGCAGCGCGTGCGCGCGCGTTTTATCAAGAAACACTCGGCCTGTCCTTGGTCTCGAACGATCCCTTTGCGCTCGTGTTCGATGCCAATGGCACGACGATTCGCCTGCAGAAGCTGGAAAATTTCGAGCCGCAACCGTTTACCGCCCTGGGCTGGACGGTGCAGGACATCAACGCGGTGGTGGCTGCGTTGTCGCAAAAGCAGGTCACTTGCGAGCGCTTCCCCGGCATGGATCAGGACGCGCGCGGGGTTTGGCTGTCACCCAGCGGGGCGCGCGTCGCTTGGTTCAAAGATCCAGACGGAAACGTACTCTCACTCACGGAATTTTGACTATGCCCATGCGTCCACTTTGAATGCCGAATCGGGCAGGACGCGCGGCCTCGGAACGTGTAAAGTGTCGGCCATGAAATTGCACTTGGTGGTGCTCTGGGTGGGCACGGCTGCGTTGCTTGGCGGGGTTGGGTGTTCCTCGGACACGCAGAGCGGCGGTTCGGCGGGTGGCGCGGGTGGGATGGCGGGCATGAGCAACCTGGCCGGCGAAGCCGGCAGCTCGGGTCTCAGCCAGAGCGCTTGTCCCGAAAACCCGAGCCCGCTTCGTAGCGAGGGCACGTTGGTATCGCTGCCGCTCCGCCCGCTCTTGGCTAACGAGCCATTCGTCTTCGGCCAGCCGAACGCGCTATCTGACGGCGGCTCACTGGTCCCACTCAATTTTCGCTTCTACATTTCAGACGTCCAGTTGCTGCGCGCTGACGACGAGCCGCTCGCGGTCGACGTAGTCAGCGCGGCCGGCGCTCCCGAGCCGTACGGAGTGCACTTGTTCAACGCCGAGGACGCAGACACCAGCACGCTTCGCCTGCTGGCTCCTGCCGGAGAATACTCCGGCTTCCGCTTCTCCCTGGGGCTCAAGCTGAGCTGCAACCAGCAGCACCCGGCCAGCCTGAGCGACCCGCTCACCGACACTTCTCAGATGACCTGGCCGCACACCGGCGGCTTCTTGTTCCTGCGCTACGAAGCACTCTACACCCCGGCCGAAAACGCGAGCGCTTCGCCTGAAATCCCGCCGGCGGTGCATATGGGCGGCAACATCATGCAAGAGCTCGTGCCGCGGGTGACGGTTCAGGGCGCGCTTTCAGTTCCCGAGAGTGGGACTCTCGAAAGGGGCGTGGTGGTGGTGATGGATGAGATCTTCAAGGGCGCTACCGCCAATCTCGATGTCAGCGATGTCACCGTTGGCTTTCTCAATACACCCGAGACCGAAGCGGGCGAGCGGCTGCGCCGCGAGCTTCCGACCCTGAACGCCTTCCTGCTCGAGCCTTGAGCAATGGCCCCCCGCTCAATGAAGGCAACGATGACGCCGCCCAAGATTTCGCTGCTCTCGCTTTCGCTCCTCTCCCTCGGCATGCTCGCGGGTTGCTCGAGTGACGCCGCCAGCGAGCCCTCGGCCACCCCGTCACCGTCAC
>DASXTY010000934.1:0-6313 GCA_036505155.1 Polyangiaceae bacterium
CATCGACTCGGCAGCGCCGTCGAAAACCGGTGAGCCGAAGAACATCCCGTGCTTGAGCTTGCTCACCAGCCGATGCAACTCCTGCTCGCTGAGTGCGTTGAGAAACTTGACGAATGTCGCATCCGCTTCGTACACGCGGGCCAGGCTCTTCTTGATCTGGTCGGGTCCATATTTCCGGACCAAAACTTGCTGAATTTGCTCGCCCAGCGCGCGGGCCCCCCAGCCCAGATGCGTCTCCAAGATCTGGCCCACGTTCATACGACTGGGAACACCCAGCGGATTGAGCACGATATCTACCGGCGTGCCGTCTTCGAGGTAGGGCATGTCCTCCTCGGGCAAAATGCGGCTGACCACGCCCTTGTTGCCATGGCGTCCTGCCATCTTGTCCCCCACCTGCAGCTTGCGCTTGATGGCCACGTACACCTTGACCATCTTGATGACGCCCGGGGGAAGCTCGTCCCCACGGCTCAGCCGATCGATCTTGTCGCGGAAGTGCTCTTCACGCGAGCGCACCATTTCCTCCAGGTCATGCAGCAGCTGCGCCACCTCGTCGGCCCCGGTCTCGATCGGGATTTCCCCCCAATATTTGCGCGGGATCTGCTCCAGGGCCGCCTCATTGATGACCGCCCCTTTGGCCAAGAGCGGCTTGCCCTTGTCGTCCACCAATTTGCCGGTCGTGGTCTTGTCATTGAGCACGCGCTTGATCTTGCGGAAGAACGAGTCGCGAAGGATTTTGACTTCCTCATCGCGCGTCCGTTCCAGCTTGGCGCGCTCCTGGTCTTCGATGGTTCTGGCGCGTTCGTCCTTTTCGGTGCCCTTGCGCGAGAAGATTCGCGCATTGATGACGATGCCGCTCACACCGGGCGGAACCTTGAGCGAGCTGTCCCGCACGTCGCCGGCTTTTTCACCGAAGATGGCCCTGAGCAGCTTCTCTTCAGGCGAGAGCTGGCTTTCGCCCTTGGGCGTGATTTTTCCGACCAGGATGTCTCCCGGCTTCACCTCGGCGCCGATGCGCACCACCCCGGCATCGTCCAGGTCCTTGAGAGCCTCTTCACCCACGTTGGGGATGTCTTTGGTGATTTCCTCTTTGCCGAGCTTGGTGTCCCGGGCAACACACTCGAATTCCTCGATGTGCACGGACGTGTACACGTCGTCTTTCACCATGCGCTCGCTTACCAAAATCGAATCTTCGAAGTTGAACCCCTGCCAGGGCATGAACGCCACCAGCACGTTCTGCCCCAGGGCGAGCTCACCCATGTCGCAGGCAGGACCGTCCGCCAGCACATCGCCCGCCTGGACGCTCTCTCCCGGCATCACGATGGGCTTTTGGTTATAACAAGTGCTTTGGTTCGAGCGCTGAAACTTGGTGAGAGCGTAGATGTCGGGCACTTCGTCGCCTTCCCCTGCAGCAGCTCGCACCACGATGCGCTCGGCGTCCACGCTTTCCACCACTCCTGCACGCTTAGCGACCACGCAGACGCCCGAGTCTTTGGCCACTCGGCTTTCGATTCCGGTGCCCACCAGCGGAGCGGCCGTGCGGACCAGCGGCACTGCCTGGCGCTGCATGTTCGCCCCCATGAGCGCCCGGTTGGCGTCGTCGTGCTCGAGAAAGGGCACCAGCGCCGCCGCCACGCTGACCATCTGGTTGGGCGCCACGTCCATGAGCTCAATCTGCTCGCCTGAAGCCATGCGAAACTCGCCGTTATAACGAGCGCTGACCAGACTGGTGACAAACCGACCCTTCGGGTCCAGGTCCGCGGTGGCCTGTGCGATGTATTTTCCTTCTTCTTCCAGCGCGCTGTACCAGGCCACTTCTAGCCCCACTTGGCCCTTTTTCACGGAACGGTACGGCGTTTCCACAAATCCGTATTCGTTCACGCGCGCATAGGTGGAGAGCGATGCGATGAGGCCGATGTTCGGACCTTCCGGAGTCTCGATGGGGCAGATGCGCCCGTAGTGGGTTGCGTGCACATCGCGCACTTCGAAGCCGGCGCGCTCGCGGGTGAGTCCGCCCGGACCGAGGGCGCTCAGCCGTCGCTTGTGGGTCACCTCACTGAGCGGGTTGGTCTGATCCATGAACTGCGAGAGCTGAGAGCTACCGAAATACTCCTTGACCACCGCGCCGACCGGCTTGGCGTTGATGAGATCGTGCGGCATCAGCGTGTCGATCTCCTGGGACACGCTCATCCGCTCTTTGATGGCGCGCGCCATGCGCACCAGCCCAATCCGATACTGATTTTCCATCAACTCGCCCACCGCGCGGACGCGCCGATTGCCCAGATGATCGATGTCGTCCACCGAGCCCCGGCCGTTCTTGAGCTCGATGAGGTGGCGCACGGTTTCCAGGATGTCGCTGGCGGTGAGCACCGTCTGCTCGAGTACCGGCTTCTGATCTTCGGGCAAATCCCGATAGAACTTGTAGTTGAGCTTGAGCCGGCCCACCGCCGAAAGGTCATATCGTTCCGGATTGAAGAACAGGTTGCTGAAAAGCTGCTTGGCGGTTTCCAGCGTAGGCGGATCACCGGGCCTGAGTCGCCGGTAAATCTCCATGATGGCGTCTTCGGTGGTCTTCACCTTATCGGCGATCAGCGTATCGCGAAGGTACGGACCCACATTGAGACCGTCGATGAAAAGTACGGTGAACTGCGGAACACCCGCCTGACGGAGCCGCTCCAGAGTGACCTCGGTGACCTCCTCGTTGCACTCGAGCAACACTTCTCCGGTTTCCTTGTCCACCACGTCTTCCGCGCTCACCTTACCGATGAGCTCGGAAAGCTCGAGCGGCAGTCGATCGACGTCGGTCTCTTTGAGTCGTTTGATGGCAGCTCGCGTAAACTTGGTGTTCTTTTTGACTACCGTTTCGCTACCGACCTTGATATCGCGCACCGCGCGCTGACCCGGGAGCAAGTCGTATTCGATGCTCTTGAAGTACTTGTTGCCTTTTTCGATGAATACCTTTTCGGTGGAATAGAAATAATTCAAAAGGTCCTGCGTGCTGTAGCTCAGAGCGCGGAGCAGCACGGTGGCATGCATCTTTCGCCTTCGATCGATGCGAACATAGATGATGTCCTTGTGATCGAATTCGAAGTCGAGCCATGAGCCGCTGTACGGAATCACGCGCGCCGAATACAAGAGCTTTCCGCTGGAGTGAGTCTTGCCCTTGTCATGGTCGAAAAATACTCCCGGGCTGCGATGGAGCTGCGAGACCACCACCCGCTCGGTGCCGTTGATGATGAAGGTCCCGGTGTCCGTCATCAGCGGGATTTCACCGAAGTAAACTTCCTGTTCTTTGATGTCGCGAACGATGCGCTCTCCGCCGTCGCGAGTGTCATAGACCATCAGCTGAGTGGTCACCTTGATGGGGGCGGCGTAGGTCATCCCACGCTGGCGGCACTCATCGACGTCGTATTTCGGCTTTTCGAGGTTGTAGGAGACGTACACGAGCTCGCTGGTCCCGTCGAAGTCTTTGATCGGGAACACGCTGCGGAACACCGCTTCCAGCCCCATCTCCCGGCGCAAACGGGGCGCGACATCGGATTGCAGGAACTTGTCGTAGCTGCTCATCTGGATGTCAATCAGGTTCGGGATTTCGACGATGGGCTTTACCCGACCGAGGTTGGTGCGATGTCTGAAATTCGACTGAACTTTGGCCGTCATCTATTCCTAGTTCCTTGTTCCTTGTTCCTAGTTCCTTGTTCCTAGTTCCTAGTTCCCAGTTCCTAGTTCCTGTTCTGGTTATCGGACCTCGACCTTGGCTCCTGCGGCCTCGAGTTTCTTTTTCAATTCTTCTGCTTCTTCCTTGTTCACACCTTCTTTGACCGGTTTGGGCGCGCCTTCGACCAGGTCCTTGGCCTCTTTGAGACCCAGGGAGGTGATCTCGCGCACCGCCTTGATCACATTGATCCGACTGGCGCCGGCTTCGGCCAGGATCACGTCGAACTCGGTCTTTTCTTCGACTGCGGCGGCCTGCGCTGCTGGAGCTCCCACCGCGGCCACGGCAACCGGCGCGGCACTGACACCCCATTTGCTCTCGAGCTCCTTGACCAACGCCGTCATCTCTATGACGGGCATGCCCGAAAGGTAATTAACCACCTGCTCTCTGGTAATCTCGGCCATTTTGGCTTGCTCCTTTGTATCGATTCTCAAATCCTGTGCGCTCATTCCGACTCTTTACGCCGCTTGGCCTCCACTACGCCAAGCAGGGTTTGCGCGGGAGTGTTCAAGAGCCGCACCAGCGTCTGCGCTGGTGCCAGCATTTGCGCCAATAGTTGGGCGCGCGCTTCATCCTTGCTCGGAAGTGAGGCGAGTTGGTTTTCCACCGCGCTGGCATCGAGCACGATCCCATCCAGCACTCCGGCCTTGACCGCCGGCTTCTGAGTCTGCGCTCGAAATTCTTTAAGTACGCGCGCTGCAGCGCTGGGCTCTTCGAAGCTAAAGGCGACTGCGGTCATTCCCTTGAGCGAGCCGCTGAGACCGCTCGCCCAGGACGCTCCCGACAGCGCCTGTTTGACCAGAGTATTTTTCGCCACCTGGTAGACCACCCCACGTTGCCGGAAGGCTTGACGAAGGCGCACCGCTTCCTCGACCGTCATTCCCTTGTAATCCACAATTACCGCCGAGCTCATCCGCTCCACGCGCTCTCGGAGCTCTTGGACCAGCTGCTCTTTTTGTGTGCGCAACATCAGCGCTCCTCCGTTTTGGTAACGATGGTGCTGGTATCCACCCGCACACCCGGCCCCATCGTGGTGGAAACCGTGATGCTCCTCACATACGTCCCCTTGGCGGTTGGCGGGCGCTTCTGCAAAAGCTCCCCGATGAGGGCCTGCGCATTCTCCGAGAGCCGGTTTTGTTCAAATGATTTCTTGCCGATCGGGCAATGAACCACGCCGCCCTTGTCGACCCGGTACTCCACTTTTCCGGCTTTGACCTCCCGAACGGCGCGCGCAATGTCCATGGTCACCGAGCCCACTTTTGGATTCGGCATTAGACCTCTCGGACCCAAAACTCTGCCGAGCTTTCCCACAGCGCCCATCATGTCCGGGGTGGCGATGACGCGCTCGAAATCGAGCATCCCCTCTTGGACCTTTTGTACCAGCTCTTCTGCCCCAACCAGATCGGCTCCCGCGTCCAACGCTTCCTTTTCTTTGGGTCCTTTTGCAAACACCAAGACCCGCACGCTTTTGCCCCGCCCATGCGGCAACACCAGCGCTCCGCGCACCATTTGATCCGCATGCTTCGGGTTGACCCCCAGCCGCACTGCCACGTCCACGCTTTCGTCGAACTTTGCGTAGCCTGCGCTCTTTGCGAGCTCGATCGCCTTTTCCAAGGTGTAACGCCCGTTGCGGTCGAACTTGCCGAGCGCCGCGGTCCGCTTTTTTGCTTCTTTCATAGCTGCCTATCGGGGCAAGCGCCCCTCATAAATTTGAGCGAGCGATTGCGAGCCCGCGATGAGCACAGCGAATCGCGTCGGGGGTCCGGGGGCTTGCCCCCGGCGGAGGATTCCGGTGGGGCCAAGCGGCGGCGAAAGCCGTCCGCGAAATTGCGGCGGGCGGGACAATCATGAAACGTCGACTCCCATGCTGCGCGCGGTGCCCGCGATGGTGCGCGACGCCGCTTCAATATCGGTAGCGTTCAAGTCTTCGAGCTTCTCTTTGGCAATTTCCCGCACTTGATCCCAGGTCAAGCTGCCGACCTTCTGCTTGTTTGGCTCCTTGGATCCGGATCCCGGCTTGCCAGTCGTTGCGAGCCCGCAAGCCTTCTTGATCAGAATGCTGGCGGGAGGCGACTTCATGATGAAGCTGCACGAGCGATCGGCATACACCGTGATCACGACCGGAACGATGGTATCGCCAAGCTTCTGGCTCTTGGCGTTGAAGTCCTTGCAAAACTGCATGATGTTGACGCCGTGCTGGCCGAGCGCGGGCCCGACGGGCGGCGACGGATTGGCTTTGCCGGAGGGCAGTTGAAGCTTGATGAGCGCGATGACTTTCTTTTTTGTTGCAGCCATTGGGGCCTCGTTTTAGCGCTTCTCGACCTTCTCGACTTGACTGAAATCCAGCTCGACCGGAGTGGGCCGGCCGAAAATACTGACCATGACCTTGAGCTTCTGCTTGTCGGGTTTCACTTCCTGTACCGTTCCGGAAAAGTTGGCAAATGCGCCGGTCACCACCCGCACTTCGTCGCCCACCAGGAACTGATGACGGGGTTTTGGTCTTACGGCGCCCTCCACGATGCCCTTGCGCAAGTCCTCGATGTGCGGCGCCTTGAGCTCTTGCGGCCGCTGGTTACCGACGAATCCCGTCACCTTCGGCGT
>DASXTY010000935.1:0-2032 GCA_036505155.1 Polyangiaceae bacterium
TGCGACTGGAGCGTCACCTCAGGAATTGGAACAAGCTCCAACGCGAATGGGACGCGCTCGACGTGGGCGCAAACGATGTTCCGCTGGATCCGCACGGAGCGGGTGTGGGTGGAATCCCGGAGCATGCGCTGCCCATGAGCGTGAGCCAACGTTTTGGTGGAAATGGGGACGATCGAGTGCCCGGGTGGCTCTCCGGCGGCCGTCAAATTCCGAACCTTTCCACGTTTCACGCGCCCTCTCGCGCGGTCATCGCGGACCGAGTCAAGCGGCATGCAGGCATTGCGCTCATCGGAACGTTTGTGGCCGACGCTACCGCGCAAGATAGGCGCTTCGCCGTCAGCACCGATGCGCGGCTCTTGCCCGCCGACAAGCTCAAGGCGGATTCCGGATCGCCGTTCCACGGTCAGCGCCTGGAGAACGTCGGGCTCCCCGTGGCCTTTGCTTACGCCGAAGGTGCGACTTGGTGGGACCTAAGCCACGGCAATTTAGAGCGGGGGAAGGCGCTTCAGCGGCGGGAGTTCATCACGCTTTCAGGCGCGATCAAAGAAATAGGAGGCGTGCGAATGGTGGAGGGTCGCAACGGCGGGTGGCTACGAAGCGACGACCTCAGGACCATTGCCAAGCCCAGTCATTTGCCGCCTTGGGCACGAGGCGGAACGAAATGGATCGACGTCTCGATCATCGCGCAGACCATGGTGCTCTGGGAAGGAGATCGGCCGGTCTACGCAACCTTGATTTCAACCGGACGTGACGGACTGGGCGAACCGGGAAAAACCCTGAGCACCCCGCGGGGCGTCTATCGCATCCTGCAAAAGCATATCACCACCACCATGGATTCGGAGGTTGCGGACAAGGAGTTCGAGCTCCGAGACGTTCCCTGGGTGATGTATTTCAAAGGGGGATACGCCCTGCACGGCACCTATTGGCACGACGATTTCGGTCGCGGACGCTCCCACGGTTGTATCAACCTGTCGCCCGTGGATGCCCGATACACTTTCATGTGGTCCAGCCCTGAAGTCCCCCTGCACTGGCACGCCGCCTACTCCGGCGAGTCTTTCGGCCAGGGCACGTTGATCCAAATTCATCCGTGAGGCCTTCAACGAATGGCAAAACCCTTGGTGACGGTGACCGGGGCACCGGCAAACGCGGGCACCTGGGAAGCCTCGAAAGCCTTGATCGCACACTGACCCACGTCGGTGCCGGCGAACACGCCGGTAAGCGCTACGTTGGTTGGATGGCCCTCCGGGGAAAACGTGAGCTTGACGCTGCCCGTTCCCTTTCGGCCGCCCGGCTGTTGGCACTGGGATGCCGTCTCCGCAGCCTGGTCGAGCGCATTCTTCAGCGCTTTCGTATCCAAGGGAGCGCGCGCGTCGGGTGACCCTGCGGATGCGCTCGAAGCCGCGTCGAGGGGAGAGGGCTGCGTTTCGTGCTGCAAAGAAGCCGACGCAGAAGCGCTGGGGGCGCGTTCGAGGGAATCGCGTTCCGTGCTCAATTGCGGATCCCCTGCTGGCTGGATGCCGAGCTTGGCTAACACCCGTTGAAACAGCATTTCCACCCGAGGTGGTACGTACGCATCCAGCTTTCGGTAAACCAACGCGGGTTTTCGATAGTGGTAAACGGCTGCGGTGCCCGCGAGCAAGAGCAGCCCCAGCAGCAGCCCGACGACAATCCAGGGCAAGACGCCACCGCGGCGGCTTGGGGCCCGGCTTGGAAACATGCTGATCAAGTCCACGGACGATGCGGCCGGCTGCGCAGGCAGAACCGGGCTGGGCGTTGGAGGATAGGGCGCTGGCGGACTCGGTTGTGGCATCGGCTGTGTGCGGGGGGGGCGCGCCGCGGGCGCAATCGGCTGTGGCAAGCCGAATGAAGGCGCCGCAATCGGTGGGCGCCGAGCGGACGCAACATTGCCGCTCACCCTTTGGCCTTCCCCAAAGTCCGCGAAAGAGGGCAAGTCTGGCACTGGCTCCGGGCGGGGCGGAGCCTCATGTATCCGGGGAGGTCCTCCGGCAAACGGCGTGTCAGGATTCAACGC
>DASXTY010000936.1:0-2901 GCA_036505155.1 Polyangiaceae bacterium
GCGCGAAATTGTTCGACCCAGCGCTCCCACTCTCCGGCGAGCGCGGCGTGCGCCCGCGTTGTCCCTGTGAGCACAATCCGCGCGGCCAAAAGTCGCCCGTCGGCTTCTTCCGCAGCCTTCTCCAACTTCGCACGCGTCAGTTCGAGGACTTCGTCGGCGTTGCTCGCGCCTCGACTGTCCACTTCGCACACCTGCCAGCGGACGGCATCCAAGCTTCGATGCTCCACCGACACCATGGCTCCGCCCTCCACCGTGACCAAGGTGGCTCCTTTTGGCCCTGTCTCCCGCGCGTGCCGCCCTTGCAGATTGCCCGGAAACACCACCCAAGGTGATTCGTGCAGCACCTCTCGGCGGTGCACGTGGCCCAAGGCCCAATAGGCGTATCCTTTGGCGACCAGGGTCTCGAGTCGGCAAGGAGCGTAGGTGTCGTGGCCCGGCCGGCCGTCCACCGACGTGTGCAGGAGCCCGACATTCAGAGCGCCAGGAACCGGAGCGGGATAATTGACCGTCAAGTCCTCCGTCACTTCACGTTGCGGAAACCCCTGGCCGTGAACGGCAATCCCCAAGGCATCGAATTCGATGGTCTTGGGACGGCGCACCGGTAGCTCGTACACCTTTTCCGGCATTTTCAGCTGACGGGTGATCTTGCTCGCCGCGTCGTGATTACCGCGGATCCACACCACCTCGACCTCCGCCTCCCGGAGTCTTTTCATCTGCTTCAAAAAGAACAGGCCGGTTGAGTAGTCACGCCAGTCGTCATCGAACAAATCCCCCGCCAACACCAAGAGCCTGGCCTGCTCTTGAATGCACAGCTCCACGAGATTCCCGAGAGCCCGACGGGTCGCGCCTCGGATGAGCTCCACCGGGGCGCCTTCGTAGCGCTCGAGGCCCCTTAGCGGACTGTCTATGTGCAGGTCGGCGGCGTGTACGAATTTCATGCGGGTGCAACACTAGCTCGAGTACCCGTCCGGGTGCTCGCGGAACCAGCGCCACGCGCTTTCGATGATTTGGTGAATGTCGGTAACCTGCGCCGTCCAGCCGAGCTCACGCGCGATTTTCCCCGCGTCCGAGTAGAGCTCGGGCGGGTCACCGGGTCGACGCGGGCCGATTTCGACTTTGAAATCCCGTGCCACCACGGCTCGGGCCGCTTCGACCACCTCGCGAACGCTGTAACCGCGTCCTATGCCGAGATTGTAAAAGCTCCGGGTTCCCGGGCCGGTGGTTTGCATGGCCTGAATGTGCGCGTCGATGAGGTCGTCCACGTGGATGTAATCGCGGATGCAAGTGCCGTCGGGCGTCGGGTAGTCATCGCCGAACACGGTCACTTTTTCGCGCTTCCCGAGAGCCGCCTGCAATATCACCGGGATGATGTGCGTTTCCGGATCGTGGTGCTCGCCCAAAGAGCCATCCAGGGCACAGCCGGCCACATTGAAATATCGGAGAGAGGTGAACCCAAATGAGGGCTGAGCGCGCGCGGTATCCCGGAGCATCTGCTCCACGAAGAGCTTGGACCAGCCGTACGGGTTCACCGGTGTTTGCGGCGTCTCCTCGGTTATCGGCATTTGCTCCGGCTCTCCGTAGGTTGCGCAGGTCGAGCTGAACACCAATCGTTCCACCCCCGCGCCCCGCATGGCGCTCAACAGGCTCAAGCTTCCGCCAGTATTATTCTGGTAATACTCGAGCGGCTTTTCCACGGATTCGCCCACGTAGGCGAACGCCGCAAAGTGCAGGACGCATTCGATTTCATTTTCCACCAGCGCTCGTTCGACGGCATTAGCGTCGGCGGTGGACGCGTGCACGCGCGGCACATTTTCAGGCACAGCCGCGCGGTGACCGCGACTGTAATCGTCGAGCACCACCGGCTGATGGCCGGCAGCCAGCAAGCGTTTCACCGCGTGCGATCCGATATAACCCGCCCCGCCGGTCACCAAAACTTTCATGGTCTTCGAGATTAGCCGACAATGCGCTCAGCGTCTCGAGTTGCGAAGAACGGCCAGCCGATACAGAAAAATGGTAAATTGGGCCGGATGCCTGAAGGCAAGGCGGTCACGCTGAGGGGGATGCTGGCGCGCTGCCCCAAGGCTCGAGAAACCCACGTCTAGCCCTGACACGGCTTTTCGAATAAATCGCATCCCATGGCCGCCGACACTTCGGAGCTACTTTACTTCTGGGCTATTGGAGATTTGCACTTCCGCGATCACAAAGAGTGGAATCTTTTTCACGCCCCGCGCATGCGGGTCATGTTCGATGATCTCCACGACCTTTGGCGCGCTGAGGGTGCACCGGAGTTTTGCGTTTCACCGGGTGATGTGATCGATTCAGGAGCCGCCAGAAACTATCGCTTTGCAAAGAATGAGCTCGGAGCTTATCTCGGGGCCATTCCGTTTTATCCCGGCATGGGCAACCACGAATATTACCCGGAGACTGACGAAACGGTAGGGCACACCGGCGAGGAGTACTGTACGGCCTGGGGCAAACCGTTGCGATATGCGTGGAAAGCGGGAAATGACCAACGCGTGTTGTGTGTGATGCTGGACCATGTCTACCGGGAGTCGGAAACATGGACCCCGTCGGAAACACTGGCTTTCCTCGACGCAACGCTCCGCCAGCACGCCGGCACCGTCGCGCTGCTGTTTACCCACTGCCCGCTCAAAGATACGGTGCTGGATCGCGACCCAGCTCGCGACCTGGACGGTGATTCGAGGGATCCCTTCTTCTACGTGGAAAACTCGGATGAAGTGCGTGCACTGCTCGGGCGCCACCCGAACGCGGTGCTCTATTTCAGCGGTCACACCCACAGCGGTTGGGGTTCGCCCGGGCTCGTATCGTCGGAGGTTCTGCACGGCGCGCAGGGCCCGCATTGCTTGTCCAACGTGAACCTGATGAGCCCTTTTTACACCG
>DASXTY010000937.1:0-2245 GCA_036505155.1 Polyangiaceae bacterium
TCATGCTGAGCAGCGGCAGCGACTCCTTGGGGAAGAGCACGGCTGAAAAGTTAGGAGCCAGCCAACCCAATAAAGAGGGCCCGAGCAGAATCCCGGCGATGATTTCCGCGATCACCATGGGCTGTCGCAGCCACCGAGCCAAGAGTCCGATTAGCCGTGAAAGCAGGAGAATGACCGCGGCCTGAGCGACAAAAAGCGCCAGCGGGCTATGCAGGAGCTTCACGTGACACTGATAGATGACTGGCAGCAAACGAGCAAGGCCAGAGTCGATCAGCGCTTCGGTTCGAGGGTCTTCATCCCGCCCATGTACGGTATGAGCGCATTGGGCAGCGTGACCGAGCCGTCCGCGTTCTGATGGTTTTCGAGCAGCGGGATCAGGATGCGCGGGCTGGCAATGGCGGTATTGTTGAGCGTGTACGGGAATGACAATTCGCCGTCGGGCATGCGCAGGCGGACACCGCTGCGGCGCGCCTGAAAATCCCCCATGGTGGAGCAGGAATGCGTCTCGGCGTAAGCGCCGCGCCCTGGCATCCAGGATTCGATTTCGTGCTTACGAGTTTGCCCGAGCCCGATTTCGCCGGTGCAAGCCAGCGCGACTCGATAAGGAATCTCGAGGGCTTGCACCACCGCCTCCGCATTGTCCAGCAGTCGATAGTGTTCCTGTTCCGCCACGGTTTCGTCCGGCGTGCAAAACACCACTTGCTCGACCTTGGTGAACTGGTGCACGCGATAAAGGCCGCGGGTGTCTTTGCCGTGTGCCCCCGCCTCGCGCCGGAAACAGGGTGAAAGCCCCGCATAGCGAAGGGGGAGATCGGAGTGGTGGAGCGTCTCATCGCAATGCAGCGACACCAACGACACCTCGCTGGTGCCGATGAGAAACAGCTCATCCTCAGTTATGGCGTACGCTTCCTCGCGACCCAGCGGGAAGAAACCGGTGCCGATGAGCGCGCGCTCCTTTACCGTTACCGGTGGGATGACCAGCGTGAGCCCTCGCCCAATCAGTGTGTCCACCGCCAATCGCAACACGGCGAGCTCCAGCATCGCGCCCAACCCAACCAACGCGTAGGAACGCCCGCCGGCAAATCGACGCGGGCCGTCCCATCTCACGAGCCCCAGCGAATTCATGAGGTCCAGGTGATCTTTGGGCGAAAAGTCGAACTCCCTCTTTTCGCCCACTCTGCGAATCTCGACGTTGCTTTCCTCACCCACTCCAACTGGCACTTCGGGACGGGGCAGGCTCGGCACTCGCAGCATCAGATGGTCGAATAGTTTTTGTGCCTGATACAGCTGCGGCTCGAGCGCCTCGATCTCGGTTTTTACGCGTTTGCCTTCCTCGATGAGCGCGGGGCGCTGCTCTCGAGTGGTCTTTGGGATGAGTTCGGCGATCTGATTTTTTCTGGCTCGCTTTCCCTCGAGCTGAGCCAGAAGCTCCCTGCGCGCCTGGTCGGCGTGGAGCAGCTGGTCCAGGTCGAGATCGAAGCGTTTATTGCGGATCGCCTCGCGCACTGCATCCGCGTTTTGACGAATGAAAGCGATGTCCAGCATGACGGGCTCCAAACCTGCCCGACGAAAACGGTGATTTCAAGCCGCAGGCAGATTTCGGGTTGCTCCACGGGGCCGCCCTAGGCAGCATTCGGGAGAATGGACAAGCAGCGTGTGTTCGGTGTGGTGCTGGCCGGAGGCGAGGGCCGACGCCTGTGGCCGCTCACGCGCGATCGCGCCAAGCCGGCGGTGCCGTTCGGCGGAAACTACCGGCTGGTGGACTTTGCCCTGAGCAACCTGGTGAACGGCCGCTACCTGCGCATCGCCGTGCTCACCCAATACAAGAGCCACAGCCTGGACCGGCACCTGGTGCGCACCTGGCGCATGTCGCCGCTCTTCGACAATTACGTCATGAGCGTCCCGGCACAGATGCGGCACGGAAAGCGCTGGTTCGAGGGCTCCGCGGATGCCATTTTCCAGAACCTGAACCTGATCCACGACGAAAACCCCAGTTACATTTGCGTGTTCGGAGCCGATCACATCTACCGCATGGATCCGGAACAGATGGTGGAGGCGCACGTCCAATCGGGAGCCGGTGTCACGGTGGCCGCCATTCGAGTGCCGCGCAGTCAGGCGTCCCGTTTCGGCGTCATCGAGCCGGGTTCGAACCACCGAATCGAGCGTTTTCGCGAAAAACCGGCCGAAGCTCCCGGGCTAGCGGACAATCCCGACATGGTGTTCGGCTCCATGGGCAATTACGTTT
>DASXTY010000938.1:0-8686 GCA_036505155.1 Polyangiaceae bacterium
AGAGACCAGAGCTGGATATCGGCAAGCAAGAAGGACAAATCTAGTGGAAAATGCGATTGACACGCGCGAAGCAGGGCTGTTGCCCGATCCGATCTGCTGCATGCGGCAAAAACCATCTTGCCGCGTCTGCGAAGCGCCAGCACCGGGGGCACATAGTCCACGTCCTGTGAGAAAAGACAGACCGAATCCCATCTGTCAGCCGTTTCGAGCAGGTATGTCGTGATCGATGTGTCAATGCCCTTCTCGCTCGTGGTATTTGTCGAATTGTCGACCGCGCAGCTCTTGCACTTGAACAGGTATGTTTCCTGCTGTTCACCCGGAATCTCTACAAGGTAGGTTGATGCATCAGGGTTGGTTCCCTGTCTTCCCCAGAAGGCATCCAGCTGCTCCTGCTTGATCCTGTAGGGGTCGCGTCCGAGTGCCTTGTGTGAATGGAAGATCACAACGCCCAGCTTGGGTGGAGCCTCGAGGTTCAATGTCGCTAACACAAGGCGATCCATGTCAAACCACTCCAGCAAGTAGGCCGTGAGGTCACCATCAGACCACGTCCCCAATAGCGAGCTTGCAACGTCGTTGTAGAGATTCGGTCCATCGACCACGACAAGGTCCATAATTCATACTCCGGTGCGGGCGGGTCCGCTTTTCTTGCTGATCGTTTCAGTCATGATCAACCTTTTCCTTTTTCAACCAAAGATCCATTGCCTGAAGCACCCACTCGCCAACCTCAGTGAGCGCCAGGCCCACGGGCGGTTTCCCGGCCCATGAAATTTGTCGAAACGGCGCTGTGTAAACGCAGCCAGCGCTCAAAAGAATGTGTCCGGAAGGTTGCTTGGAATCCCAGCAGGCATAACGGCTTTCCGCTGCCTGCGCGATCTGCGTCTCATGCATCTCGCGATAGTGCTTCTCATGGTCTGCGTTGCCCCGCATGTGCTCTGGCACAATGGGTGGAGCCGGGTCCCCCATGCCGTGAAGGATCTCGAGCAGCTCGATCTCCGCCGGATCAAGTATCCGAAGGGTCCGCTCCACTCGGGCTTTCTGCTCGACGGTCAAATCGAGAGCGAGCAGGTCAGCAGAGGCGTATGCGAGCATGCGTCGACGTTTTGGCAGGGCTTCGCGACATGCTTCATAGGCGTAATTCTTCCGCACATGTTGAATGCAAGGATCGCTAGCGAGCGCCTCGAGTTTGGCATCCAGACCTCGGATCTCCGTCTCACGTGCGGTCAGCCGACGCGCCATTTGCGCGGTCGCTTGGCGTTCCTCGATGATCCACCCCTCGAGCGTGCTTTTAAAGACGTCCTGTACAGCTTGGTCGTTTCGCTGCACCCAGAACCGGCAAAACTTCACTATCGCCGGCAACCCCTGCGCAATGTCGCCTAGATCGATCTCGATCTTGGAAAGAGACGGTGCCAGGTCAATCATGCTCCTACCGCCAAAGCCCCGCGGCTCCTTTCGGAACGGCGGGGCTCGGCGGGGTACTGGCTGTTTAAGCGTTTGCTTGGGGCTTCTTGGAGCTCGCGACCGTCTGCAAGACCGCGGACGTCCGCGCAATCTGTAGGACGTTCCACACCAGCTCGAGAGCGCCTGCGTCTAGGGCGTGGGCAGCCTGCCGGAGCTCACGCGCGCCAGCATCCGCGGGCACCGATCCAACCGTGTCTTTCAGCGCCTCGCAGCTGAGCTCGATGCCCTGGACGGCGTCGGCGAGGTTGCCGATGGCTTCTTTGACCAGGGTGCTCATTTGGCCCCCCGCCGGGTTCGTGGTTTGCTACGTGTTGTCATCAGAAACTCCCTTTCTCTGGTGGCCGGGCCTGGGCTGCTTCCGGCAGTGCCAGGCCATTCTGTTCAACGTTTTTTTCTCAGTTTGGCTCGCTTGGCTTCGACCAAGAGTTGCAAGTCCCGAGCGCCTGTTTTCGCATAGCGTCGCCGCTCTTCAAGGCTGAAAAGGCCGCCGCACGTGCACTCCCGCCGGATAAGCGAACGGAGGTAATCCGATGCGGTTAGCCCGTCGTACTCGGCCAGAAAGTGCAGCATTTCGAGCTCTTCGTCGGAGAGCAGCATGTGGAACTGGCGTTGTCGGTCTAGCGGGGCCATGTTGGTTACATGTACATCACATGTTTACCCCCGTCAAGCCTTTCCGCCCCCGCCCCGAATTCCGCGGGAAAGCCCTCACGTGGGCGCCGGGTGAGGCTTATCCCGTTCGTGAGATTCGCTCGGGCGTGGCCGGTGTCGGATCTCCGTCGTTGGGCTCCAGCGCGAAATCGCCGCCGCGTAGCTCTCGGGCTAAAAGTTCTGCCAGCGCCAGCCGATATACTTGGGGCGCGTCGCGTGCGTCGGTCTCGAAGCGTGAGATGGTCTCGGCAGTGTAGCTGAGCAGCTCCGCAAGCTCGTCCTGCTTGAGCCCAAGCGCCTTTCTGCTGAAGCGAAGGACGGCGCCGCTTACGGTCTCGGCGTCGCGCAGTACGGTGAGCGCAGCTCTGCGTTCGCTCTGACGAAGATGCTCCGCGCTGAGCTCGTAGTAGCCGCAAGAGTCGCATTTTGGAAACATGATGGACCGGCTGTCCACAAGTCGATTGCCCACGCGGATGCGCAGCTTGTGCGCAGCTTTCTTCATCGTGCCTTTCCTGCACTCGGGGCAGCGATGTGGATTCTTTTTCGTCATGGCGTCTGTCCTTCCACCACCGTGATGACGCGAACGCGGTTCCCCCCGAACGCGACGACAACGTCAAGCGGGCTGCCGTCGAGGTCCACGCCGCCAGCAAGCTTCCACGTGCCTTGCCCGCGGTCATATGCTGCACTGGTTGCTGATGACACCGCAGCCTCGACGTCATTGACGGTTGCTCCTCGTTCTTGCATCTGGTCGATTGCGTGGTCAGTAAAGCGGAGCTGGCCGTATCGGGCGGCGCCAGACGCGAGTCCAAGGGCTTCGGTCGGGTCCAATGCGCCGCGTCTCCAAGCTGTCTTCCGATAAGGTAGGGTCGGCTTGACATTTTATCAAGCACTACTGTCGAAGAGCGGGGGCGCGACACCTCGGACAGGGCAAAAAGGACGTTGAAACCAATCAATGCCCGTCCTCGCTATCGGGCTCGTAGCGGCCCGGCTCCAAGCGCTCCAACGCGGCTCGCACCGCCGGGTCATCGAGCGATTGCCGTGCGAGCTCCAGATCCTCCGGCGTGCACCGGTTGCGCTCCCACGCTGCCAGCCCGCGTAACCTACGGTGTCGGACGTACGCGATGAACGCCCAGGCCGCCGTATCCAGCAGCTCTTGCTCGATCTCCTCGGCGAGCTCGGTCATTGGGCGGGCGAAGCTCCGGAAACCGTACGTAGTGCGCCCAGCCTCGAGACGCGCTCGCACGGCGTCGGAGAAGGCGGGCCACTGATCTCTGACGGGGTCGCTCATGAGACGGTGACCCGTGATTCATCAAAAGCCGCAATCTCCCTCGGACCAATGGGAAGGTTCACTGTGCCAGTGGGCGCCGGAGAAAAGCCGAGCTTTACGGTCACAACGTCGACAACGCCAGTAACCGAAAAAGCAGCACCCGCCAGCACTAGGGCGATAACATCATCGCCCACAGAAAACCGCGCCCGAGCAGCCGCGACGACCGCACTCTTGACCGCGGCACCCGCGTAGCCCGTCCCGGTAATCAGACCAAACTCGAGCCACACGTCCCGAGCAAACACCCGAGAGAATCGCACCGAGTGAGTCTCGCCCTGGGAATCGGTTGCGGTGCCCGAGCTCGAGCCTACAGCGGGGATGCCCACGGGCTTGTTATCCCAAATCACCTGGGCGATCGCGTCGTCAGGTACAGTCGGTCCATAGATGAGGCATTCCAAAGAGTGGGGTGGCAGACTGTTGGCGTCGGGCACATCCCGCGTGTTTTCGAAGACCCGAACTGAGGCAACGTCCGTCAAGTCGAACAAGTCCGCCTCGAGCGCCGTCAACGTGGACGTGCCTGGCTTGGCGAGCTCTTGTTTGCGGCGCGCGCGCAGAGTGTCATCGGTATCGACTGGACGCCCGAGGGTGGCTTCTGTTGGATTCGAGATAGCAGTCCAGCCGACCACTGGAGTGGCGATGACGGTGAGCGTGCCAGCAGGTGCCTCAATCGGGCCCGTGTTCTCCGCACGGAAGACGACCGAGTGCGCGCCGTCCGCTGGTGCGACGAAGTCCGACTTGGGCGTGAATCGAGTAGTGGCGTCGCCTACGAGCTGCGCGAAGTGAATGCCAGCAAGCCTCCGGACGCTCGGTCCAAGCGCGCTCGATGGTGGTTGCATCGAGGGTCCCGTCTTTCTCACCGTGGCTACCCGCGTAAGGAATCTTCGTCGACGGGCAGACCGGAAAGACGGCAACGCCGTGCGCTGCATAAGCAAGCGCGGCACGGCCATTTTGCGAGAGTCGACGCATCAATTTCAGTGGGTCCCCCCCACTAGCCGGAGCTCAGCGCGGAGCTCATCAGCGATGTCCTTCGGCGGCTCGGGCTTCGCTCTCGGTTTGCTGATATTTCCGAGCTCTTCGGCGAGCGCGGCGGAACTCAGCAGGTGCCGGCGACCGACGATCGCGGCGTCAGGCTTGCCGGCTGCAACGCGGCGTCGAGCAGCGGCACAGTGGCGTTTCCGCCCAAGCGGCGAGGCGCCCTGGTCGAGCCAGTCTCTATGTGAGACGCGGCGCTCTGCGGCGATCCGTTCGAGCTCGGCAGCCAGCGCGCGATAGGCGCGCGCCCAGTCGGCGGGGGTCACTAAGCCGCCCTCCATGCCAGGACGCCGGCGCGAGGACCCCCGGATACGCTCGCCCGCACGCCCTCTCACCGAGCCGGGCTCCCGCAGTTCTTTTTTGACGCTCCGCTCATCCGCGTCGGCTTCGACCGACCAGCGTCGTATCGTCAGGGAGTCATACTGGGCGGGCCCGGGGGATACGCGGTGCGGCATGGTCCTCACCATGCCAGTGGGCACCACTCATCCGCGGATCATTCTTCAGCGCCATTTGATCTTTTTAGCGCGCGCCTGACTGTCTGCTCTCCGGTCCCTGTGGCTCGGGCCACGAGCACGATCGCGGCATTCATGTAGGCGAGGCGATGGCGACGCAGGGCCCCCTCGTAAGCAGCTGAGCGCCGCTGCACTTGCTCTTCTTCGCCGCGTAGCGCCGCCTGAACATCCCGGTGTTTCGCCAGTCGCTCCAGGTCCTCTTCCTCTCGCACCGTGCTGATTGGCGTCAACACGAGCACTGGAGCCGCAAGATACTTCCACTTTTTGCGCGCCGTATTCTGGTGGCGGAACCATTCAGCCACGTGCATAACGGCCGACCGCAAGCGGGCGTTTCGCACGGGCGATCCCTGGCTCATTGCCTCCCGAATATCGAGCCATTCGCCAGGCGCAGCACGCACGCTAGCCATCTCCGTTACCGCAGCAACAGGATCGGTCACCAGCCGCGTCTCGAACCGCTCACGCAACGCGTTGACCTGTTCTAGACGCGCCTGCATGTGCTCTTTCACAAGGAGCCAATCCTTTGGCGGCATCCATTTTGCCGGATCGCTAACGAGAACGTTGTGCGCCAACGTCCGTTCTTCGCTTAGCCAGGATCTGACGGAGAGGACATCCTCACAGAGCCGATAAACTCCGGCGGCCGAGCTCCCGAATTTTAGCGGTTTCGGCTTGCGGCGCCGCGGCGTTTCGCTAGTTTTCTTCTTGCTCGCCATGTTCGAGCTATCGCCCCGGGCCGTTTCCACCGGCTGCGGGGCGCTTCTATTCTGACCTACTTACCCCGCTTCGCCCTCTCCGCTTCGAGCTCCACGACCCCAGCCCGTGCCCGGCGCCGCGCCTCGAGCTCGTTCACCAGCGCCCGGACGGCGTCGAAGTCCCCCGCTGCTGCTGTCTTCGTCAGGGCGTCGGCGAGTGCCAATTCGACCGCATCAAAAAATCCAGGTTTGGGGGGGTCGTCCTGGAACAAGGGTGGATCAGAGTGCTCGATCGCGTCAGTCGTCGTGTCACAGAGCGGCGTATTTTTGGCGGTTCCGTCGTCCGTGTTTCCCGAGTTTGAATTTTGAGTCCGCCGCGTCTGCCTGTTCCGCCACTTCGGCTTTTTCGGTTGAGTCCGCCGTACTTAGCACAGCTCCGTGGATAGCGGACCGGGCTTTCGGCCGAGCCCTGAGTCGACCATAATTGATGGCCCGCGACGGACGTGGGCTGTCAGTACCGCAAAACTCCAATGGCCGAAAATCCGACCATCGTCTTTCGAAGTCCAGGAGAGGTGGCAGTCGAGGAGCGCGGAGTTCGGGAACCGAGTTCCGGAGAGGTTTTGATTCGGACGCAGGTCAGCCTCATCAGTACCGGGACTGAGCTCACGCTGCTCAGCGGTCGGTTTCCTCCGGGTTCGAGTTGGGCTCGCTACGCGGCATATCCGACTGCGGCGGGCTATTCAAACTGCGGGGAAGTCGTCGCCACGGGCTCCGGCGTCGACCCGTCTTGGCGGGGGCGGCGCGTTTGCGCTTTCAAACCCCACGCGGCGTTTGTCACCGCGTCGCTTGGGGAACTCCATCCGGTTCCCGACGGGGTCTCTGATGAACATGCGTCGTTCTTTGCAATTGGCATCATTGTCATGAACGGCGTACGACGCGCGAAGATTCAATGGGGTGAGTCGGCCGCCATAGTGGGCCTGGGCCTTTTGGGTCAGTTCGCGGTCCGTTTCTGCCTTCTCGCCGGTGCCAGGCCTGTAATAGGGATCGATCTCGCTGAATCGCGGTTGCGGTTGCTCCCGAATCACCCAGCCTGTGCGGGCGTTAGCCCCTCGAAAGAAGACTCGGTCGCGAGGGTGCGGAGCGAAACGACGGGCCGCATGGCGGACTCGGTGTTCGAAGTGACTGGGGATCCCGACTTGATTGCCGGAGAATTCGCGTTGCTCAGGCGTCAGGGACGATTGGTGATCCTTTCGAGCCCGCGCGGACCGTCCAGCGTCGACTTTCACGACTTTGTGAACGCCCCCAGCGTCACTGTCATCGGTGCCCACCAGATGAGCCACCCGCCTCACGAAAACCCCGAAGATCCCTGGACAAAACAGCGCAACACGGAGCTTTTTTTCCGCCACATTCTGGATAAGGACATCGACTGCGGGGCTTTGATCAGCCATCGGTTCCAGGCTGTGTCCGAAGGGCCGCGGGCTTACCGCATGCTGCTTGAGGATCGCTCCGCCGCCATGGGCGTCTTGCTGGTCTGGCAATAAGTTGCGCCTCGCGATCGCAGCCGGCGCTGAGCTCGATTATCCGTTCGAGCAGCAGAGCACGCCGCCGTAGTCTGGGCCGGCCTTGATCACGCTGTCGCCTTCGAGAGAGCCCGAGGTAGCCGAGCAGCACCAGCCGGCAATGGAAGCGCAGGCGCACTGGTGCCATGTCCAGCCCGCGTTGAGCGGGTCGCACGAAGTCCAGCTGCCGCTCATGTCGAGCGTCCCGCCTGCTGCACATCCCACCAGATTGTTGTGATCCGTCTGCTCGCAGCCGAGGTTGAAGTCCCACGACATTCTGGTAATGAAAAGCCCTTGTGCTGCGTTGCCCAGCGCGGAGCATCCGGCGCCGTTCGTTGTGTGTCCCGCGACATCGGCGGGCGTGGTGCACACATGCCAGCCCATCGCGCACAAGTCCTCGACGGTGCATCCCACGCCGGTTGGGTTGTTGCTGGAGTTACCTGCCTGCCGCATGCATTGAGGATTGATGGTCAAGCTCAGCGCTGAACCTGGGATTTGCCAACCGCCCGCACAAGCCGCAATGCCCGGCGAGTCGAAAAACCCTTCGCGCGTCTGATCGGCGCACCCGGTGCCGGGCATCGAGTTCGACGCGGGAACGGAAGCAATCGGTGTGCACGCGGTGGGGATGTCTGTGCAGACGAGCGCTCCCCCCGCGCTGATTGGGGTGCCGCCGGTTCCGGCCGACGCGCCCCCCGCTCCGCCGGATGCCCCGCCCGTTCCGCCGTTCGCCGGAGCGCCGGCCGTTACACCGCCGCCCCCGTTGCCGGTCGCGCCTCCCTTACTGATTGAGCCGCCTCCACCAATAGGTGAACCGCCCGAGCCTGACGCGCCACCGGCATTTGACGATCCGGAGCTGAATTGAGACCCTCCACAGCTCGCAACGGCCCCAACCACGGCCATCCCCAAAATAACCAAGCGCATTTCGGAATTCTAGCATGTGAAGCGCGCGGCACGCCAGAGCAGAAGTGATCGACGTCCCCTCGGCGATCGCAGACGTTTACGCGGGCTCGGGCTGGAAACCCATAGCTAACGCCTTGTCGATCATCCCTTGGTAGAGGGTGTCGCTCCGACTATCGCGCCATGCATTTCGGCGGCGCACATCATCGAGGGTGGCTTTTGCGCCTTCAGGGAAGTCTATGGTGCACTGATATTCGGGGATGTCGCGCTTAGCTTTTTGAGAAGAGTACGCACCGTGATATCGAGTGATCTCTCGCAAAAGCCCGAAGCGGTCGGGGTCATACTGGATGATCCAGCTCGAGGGCATGCTCAAGAGCTCGACCGACTTGCCGAGCACCGCGCCGGCTTGCCGGTAGTAGTCACGCCAGGTGAAGAGCTGGTCGCGGGTGGCGTTGTAGGCCTGGCCGTAGGTTTTCGGGTTCAAAGCACCAAAAGCGAAGGCTTTGCCGCAGTCGTCACGGTGCGTGGACTGCCAGAGCGCCATGCCGCCGTCGGCGCAAAGGACCG
>DASXTY010000939.1:0-1918 GCA_036505155.1 Polyangiaceae bacterium
GGCTGCGGCGTCCACCGCAGGCGCTTGAGCCGTGGGCGCCGGCTGCTCGGTGGGTGTCGGCGCAGGAGCCGCTGAGGCAGCCGGTGCAGGTTTCGGCTTCGGCGGCTCCGGCGCGGGCGCCTCGGGACGCTTGCGCGTGAGGAAGAAGAGCACGAGCGCCGCGGCGGCAACTGCCAAAAGCAGCATGATCATCTTGCCGCTCCCCTTCGCGCGCTCCGGCTCCTCGAAAACCGCGGACGGCGTCTCACGCGGCTTGCGTTCGGATATGGGTTCGGGCTTCGACTTCCTTTCGGAGGCCGCTGCGATCGCCGCAGGCGCGGGGGCAACCACTTCTTTAGCGGGGGGTGGTTCTGACTCTGCCCCTTCTGCCGCTTCGGGTTTGGCCTCTTCTTTAGCCCCGGCTTGGGCCGTTGGAGATGGCACTTCTTCACCCCACGCTTCGTCGAGCGCTCGCTCTTGATCGATACGTCTCGCGGCGACTTTGTCCTCGACGGGTGCGTCGGCGGCTGCGGACGGCGCCAGCGGTGACTCCTGCTTGGGCGCGATGTCACCGGCAACTTCTTCCATCGATCCGCCCGCGCCACGCAACGCGTCTTGCAAAACCTCAGCCGCTTGTCTCATTACGGTGCGGTCTTCCGGCGGAGGCATTTCTTCTTCGGATGAAGTCTTGGGGAAAAACGCTTCCACTTCGCTGGACTTCGCCGCTCCCGCTCCGGAATCCAACCCCAAACCGAGCATCGTGGCTTTGCGCACCGGTCCGCCCGTTTCAGCGCGCGCTGCAACCGGTGCGGCTCGCTCGAAAGCTGCAGGAGTCGCGGTTCCCAATGGTGTCACCGGTCTGGTCGCTGCGATTCCCCCTGCGGGCGTCCCTGGTCTGGGCGCTGCCATCGCCCCTGCCGGTGTCGACGGTTGGGGCGCTGCGGGCGCCATCGCGGGCGGCACCGGAGTTGCCGGCGGCACGGGCTCCGGGCTCACTCCAACGCGCCCTTCTTCAAACGCCGTGCCAGCATCGGCGCGACGGGTGATGAGTTGATCGATGAGCTGTTTGGCAGGCTCGTCGATCTTGATGAACTTAACGCCCATGCCCGCCGGTCGATCTCCTGAAGCCTCCGGCGACTCGCGCTTCCACACCACGCGGCCGACGCCCTGCATCAACCGCTGCTCCTCCGCGATCTTGACCTCGAATTTTAAAAGCGTCCCCGGAGGGAAGGGAGATGGTGTCTTGATGAACATTCCCCCTCGACTAATGTCATGCGAGTGGTGCTCGATGAACTCGTCCAGAGTCGCGCTCTTGTAGCGGACCGTCATACTCAACACCTTCGCGCGCGGATCTTTACGCGTATCCTGCATCATCAAGCTCGCTTCTTACCGTGACCATCGCGCCCCCGTGCGCGCTGCTCTCACGGGCGTCCTTCTATGGGTTCCTTCTAATGGGGTCGTTCTATTAATGGGTCCTTCTATCCCAAAGGCACTTCCGCCGGCTACTCAAGTAGTTCGATTTCCGCCAAAAGACCAGCGGAATGCGCGAAGCGCCCGCCCGCCGGAGCGGTCAAGAGGCCCAAAAAGGCCTCAAAGCCCGCTTATCGCGCGCCCGGCGGCCCGCGCGTGATAGGTTCGTCCGTCACGCATGGCGAAGCGCCAGTATTTCCGCGCCTTTGCCCGCCAACCGGCCAATTTGAGCGGTATTGTGGCCAGTGAGCTGGGTGGCTGGCGCCGGGCGGTGCGCATTCGAGACATTGGCCTGGCGGGAGCCCGCATCGAGCTCATGGAGGGTCTACCGCAGGGAGCGGTGCTGAGGCTGGAGCTCGAGCTCCCCGGCCAGTCGAACGGGCTGGTCTTGAACGCCGAGGTAGCCTGGAGCAGCGCCAATCCGGAAAAAACCGCTGCCCAGGCTGGCCTCAAATTCGTCGACTTAACC
>DASXTY010000940.1:0-12988 GCA_036505155.1 Polyangiaceae bacterium
CGATACGATTGGCTTCGATTTCATCAGGGTTCGTGTAGATGAAGGACAAGTTGGTGAAGGGCTTGCTGCTAAATTGGGCATCGAACTCCGTGCCGGCTGCCGGAAACATATCGGTTCGCGCTGGGAAGGCGCTGACGTTCACGGTTATTTTGTGCCACTGGGCTGATTCCGGTTCGAACAATCCCGGGTCCGCCGGGCACACCCCCGGCGCCAGACATGCCGTCTTGTCCAGGACAGCGCCCGCTTGCGAGCACGCACACTGCCGGAAGGCGACCGTGCCAGTGATGCTATTTGTCGGAGTGCCGTCCGCGTGACTGCCGAGCGCGCCGGCCGCGTCGAACTGTACGAAGGCCTGCGAAACCTGTTGCGGCTGGCCCGGGCCGCGCAACGGGGATAGTTCAACAACCCCAGGGCGCGCAATGAACACCGGCACTGGGTCGCAAAAATCCTCGAGCGGCGGCGTGGGTGTCTTCATGTTCTCCCTTTGCTCCGCAAGGTCGTTTGAGTTTGCGAAGACACCACCGTTTGGCTGGTTGTCGCAGGTCTCGCACTGATCGCCCCGGCTATCTCCGTCCGTATCATCGAGCTGCAGGCTGCAAAACGGTAGCCTGTGCGGAGGTGGACCCGATTGTCCGTCCACATCGGTGATGCATGTGCCCGGTCTACCGGTTGGCGTCACACAGTCGAAATCCGTGGTACACGTCGGATAGGGGTTATCCAGGTCTCGACAGGTGTCGCACGCAGCACCGACCAAGTCCAGATCATGCTCGTCCAGACCACCTCTGCCCGACATCTCCGGGCAGGGATCGCATGCGTCGCCGAAGCCGTCCCCATCCATGTCGTCTTGGCGCGGGTTATAAAAAGTTAGACAGTTATCGCATGCGTCGCCAACACCGTCTTGGTCTGAATCATTTTGATCCGGATTGTGACACTGATTGATGTCATAGGTGCAACGGCTTGTGGGACAATTGTCGATGCCGAAGTCAGATACGCCATCGCCGTCCGGGTCGATGAGAAAGCTTCGGATGAAATCGCCATTTCGGGTAAGTCCATTGTTGAAGCTTGGGACGACTACGGCATCCGTCTCGGCCCCCACGGGCAACTCAGGGTGGGTGCGGGTTCCCTTGTGCACGCCCCAAATCGTATCCTTTGCGGTATCCGGCGACCTGAACAGATGGGGCGAACCCGAGTCACCGTTTTGCGTCGTCACGCGGCTTTTTTCGGTCGTGACGGAAACACCTGGGAAAACAACGATGCTTTGCCAGGTACTTTCCAGCCATGTGCTGTAAAAAGACCCATCTTTCTCCATTTGGTGGAACGGTTGGTCAAGGAAGCCCCGCTGGCGGATAGCGAGAGCGCAATCATTTTGCAGCGGACAGTCAGGGCACGGCTTACAGCTGAAACGCGGCCCGAGCTGCCCCAAGCTAATGATCGAGGGCTCGAAGAAGAACTGTTCGGAGAAAACTCGGTCGTAAAAATCGCCGCCGATATATACATCCAGCACGTTTTCTGCTTCGGCAACGGTTAACGGTCTCGTCAATCGTCGGTGGCGAGGAATTGGCCCCCCATGGTCGGCAGCCAGAAGCGGTACTCAGGGTTCGGGTCATCAACACAGTGGGCAGCGGTGAGCACCACATGTCTTTGGATCAACGCTCCGCTGCAGCCAGGCGGTATTACTCTCCCTACCTCGCCATTCGGATATTCTGTGTGGTCGGTGGTTTCGACGACGTTCACGCCCAGGAGCGCGCTCTGAACCTTACGCGATTGCTCGGGGGAGCCCGAACGATGGCAGGCCAGGCTGGCCACCATCACCAGTAGGACAAGGAAAACAATCCGTGGCGCGCCCATGAGTGACCTCCAAGCGTTTTTCTACTTCAACTTGTTGTGGGCGTCAAGGCTGCTGCTTGATGTCGGTTCACAGCCTATTCGGGCCCCGGGCGTCAATCTGTTTAGCCTCGGGGGAGCTTCTGCGCGCGCGGATAAATCTCGCGCCATGGCCGGCCGCTCCAGCGAGCGATCTCTTCGGCTAGCTCACTCAGGGAAACGCCTTGCCATCGAGATTGGCGATGCGCGCGTCGATCTTGGCGTCGCTTGGAGGCGCCGCGGCGAATGACGCATCGGGCGGACAACCGAGGTCCGGATGGTTCGTTCCGGCCTGCGTCGCAATGACCGGCTTGTAAGCGCGTTGTTACGTGCGATGAGAGCACCGGTGCATTCGGTAAACTTGGTTCCCCTCCTTACGACCCTGCCTACCGCGGCATTCGGGTACGTCGTGATGTTAGTAGTGTCGTTCGTACCCGAGCCCTGCAGCGCGTCCTGCTTGTTCTGCACGCGCTCTTTGCTCCTAGCCGAAGCCTGACACCGGAAGGCTGATCGCCCGCCGAGACAGCGCCAACTTCTGCCGAATTTGGCTAAGATTTCACCGCTCAGACCCTTGAACGCGTCAGCCGCGGTCGAACTCGTCGTATTGGTCGTATTCGTCGGGCGCCAGGTTGTCGAAGCGCGTGTATTCGGAGGTAAATCGGGTTCTTATCACCCCGGTGGGACCGTTTCTCTGTTTGGCGATGATGACCTCCGCGATGCCCGGCTCGGCGCTTTCGCGGTTGTAATACTCGTCTCGATAAATGAAGAGGATGGTGTCGGCATCTTGTTCAATGGCGCCGGATTCGCGTAAGTCGCTTAGCTGCGGCCGCTTGTCTTTGGTGCCCCGGGTTTCGACCGAACGATTGAGCTGGCTCAACGCCAAGACCGGCACTTCCATTTCTTTGGCCAACTGCTTGAGCCCCCTCGAAAGCTCGCTGATCTCCTGCTCGCGGTTGGCCGCATCGCGGCGCCCCTGCATGAGCTGTAAATAATCCACCACCACCAGCCCCAGCCTCTGCGCGGCGGGGCGCGCGCTGTCAGAGCGCTTGAGCTCGGCCTGGAGCCTACGCACTTTGGCGCGGAGCTCGAGAATGGTAAGCGCAGGCGCGTCATCCAGCCAGATCGGCAACCGCCCCAGCCGAGCCGCTGCTTCGGTGAGGCTGTTCCAATCGTCGCGTCGAATCGTCCCGCTGCGGATCCGAGAGACATCTACCCGTGACTCGCTGGCGAGCAACCGAGACGCCAGCTGCTCGCGTGGCATTTCCAGCGAAAAAAACGCCACCGCATAGCCTGGCTCCTCGATGGCCGCCTCTCCGAAGGACCCCTGCCCTTCTTCTACTTCCACGCGGCGAGGCCTGGCGACGTTGACCGCCATGTTCAACGCGAATGCCGTTTTTCCCATTCCGGGTCGACACGCCACAATGTACAGGTCGCCGTTATGCAAACCGGCGGTTTTGCGGTCGAGCTGGGTAAAACCGGTTTCGATTCCGGTCACCCGGCTGCCCCGCCGCGCGGCATCGGTGAGTATTTGGAACGCGTCGTGGATCGCGTCTTTGAGGGGCGCGACCGTGGAGCCCGAGGCGATGCGCGCAATGTCAAATATCCCCTGCTCGGCTTGATCGAGGAAAGCTTGCACCTCGCCGCAGTCCCCAAAGGCTTCCGCCGCATACCGCTGGCAGGTCAGGATCATTTGACGCAGCCGCCACTTTTCTCGAATTACCGTCGCGTGCGCCACAACGTGCGCGACCGCTGGCGTAGCGTCCGCGAGCTGAGCCAGATAGGGCGTACCGCCGACCTGCTGAAGGCGACCTCGGTCTTTGAGCCAGCTCGCCACCGACACGATGTCCACCGGCTGACCGATGTGCTGCAGCTCCATCATGGCCTCGTAAATCCGCCGATTCGCATCCGCATAGAAATGATAGTCGCGCAGCAGATCTTGCACTTCGTCGAACGCGGCCGGATTCAAGAGCACGGCGCTGAGCACGGCGCCTTCCGCGTCGAGATCGCTGGGCGGTACGCGGCCCGCAACCGGCTGGAGCTGCGCAGGCTGCGCCGACCGCTGAAAAGAGCTGACGGAGATCATGGCGACATCATCACCCTGGCGAATATTTCGGCGCTGTCGACCCCGATAGGACAAATAATGTCCGACGTAGATGCGAGGGGTCGGGCGCGCGCAGGCCCACGCGGCAAAGTTCCGGTTTCACCGATCCCGAGCATCGCGCACCGCCTCTCGACCGGCCCGGGGGCCGAGCATTCACGGGGGTGGGCATCCCATCCACAAGCATTGGGAGAGCTCCACGGGTTCTTCAATGTTGTATCCACTGCCGGGTCCAGAGACTGTCCACAGGCCCCTAAATGCGCGAAACCCCGACGAGGTGATCGCCGGGGTCTCTGAGGTCTCTAAGCTTTCGTGAGAGCTTTTCGCTCAGCGCGCGCACGCTGTCAAGCGCAAAAGCATCAAGCTTTCTTTTTTACCTCTACGCGCAAGGTAGCCGTGACCTCGGGATGGAGCCGGATGCTGAGCTCACTCGTGCCAAGCTCCCGAATCGGGCTCTTCAACTGAATTTTCCTCCGATCGAGGCTAACGCCCTGCGCCTGGTAGGCCTGAGCGATGTCCTTAGCGCTAACCGAGCCGTATAGTTTCCTTTCGTCGCCCACCGCTCGCTCAATGCTTACCATCACTGCCTCGATGCGCGCCTTGAGCTCGTGGGCCTGCTGTCGCTCCTTCTCAGTGCGCCTGGCAGCCAATCGCTTGAGCTCATCGATGCGAGCCAGGTTGCCCTTGGTCGCGGGCAGAGCCAATCCTCGGACCATCAAGAAGTTTCGCGCGAAGCCCGGGCGTACCCGCACCACGTCCCCGCAGCGGCCCAGATTTTCCACGTCCTTTTCCAGCACAACCTGAATGGGTAGAGCCATGTTCGAGTCCTCCAACCAGGGTTTTATTCGTTGGCCGTGAAGGGCAAGAGCGCAATGTTGCGCGCGCGCTTTACCGCTAGCGTCACTTTGCGCTGGTGCTTGGCGCAGTTACCGGAAATGCGACGGGGCACGATCTTGCCTCGTTCCGTGATGAAATACCGCAGCGACTGAGGATCTTTGTAGTCGATGACCAGGGCTTCATCCGAGCAAAAGGGGCATCCCCGGCGCCGCGTGGTGCGTCGAAATCCGGTGGCGTCTCGCTCACCGCGATCGCGCACCTCGCGTTCGAAGTCTCGCGTCTGAGTCATTCGTCTTCTTCCTCCGTCTCCTCATCCTGTGCTTCTTCGTCTTCGTCGTCCGCTGCCTCTGCATCATCCCTGGCTGCCGGCTCATGGCTCATCGGCAAGCGATCGTGGTCCACGTGAGCCCGCTCCGGCGGCTCGAGCCCCAACGCCCGCTCGATGGATTCATCGGCGTCTGCCGCGGTAGGTGGCTGGATTTCATCGAAGCGCACATCTTCGGGTTTTATTTCGAAGCCGGCCGTTTCGACCCCTTTTCTCAGCCTCAGGGTCTGAAACTTGAGCACGTCGTCCAGCATGCGCAGATTGCGCTCGATCTCGGCTACCAATCCGCCGTGGGCAAGGTACTTGAGACAGATATAAACTCCTCGCTTGTGGTTCTTGACCGGGTAAGCGAGCGCTCGGCGCCCCCAGGTGTCCACACGCGTCAGCCGTCCGCCCTGACGCGCGGTGAGCTCTTCGATGCGAGTCGCAATTTTGCGCGCGCCGTCCGCAGTGACATCGGGCCGTAAGACGTAGACGGTTTCGTATTCGGTTGCTAGCGCGGAGGCAGTTTGGGTCATGGAGTATTTCGTTGGTTGATTACATTCATGCCTTGGGAGAGACCGCGATCCAGCGTAAGCTCCACCGCTTCCACCGCCCTCCCCACGAGCTCTTCTACACTAGCCCGCTCGGCGAGGGGGAAGTCTTCTAGCACATAAGCCACGGCGCCACCTTGAAACTCCGCCGGCGGCCGTCCAATGCCCAGCCGGGCGCGGGCAAATGCGTCGGTTCCCAGGTGGCTGATGACCGAACGCACCCCCTGGTGCCCCGCGTCCCCGCCCCCGAGTTTCAAGCGCACCTGACCGAATGGCAGGTCGAGCTCGTCGTGCACGATGAGAACCTGCTCCGGGGGGAGCTTGAAGAAACGCAGTGCGGCACCCACGCTGCGCCCGGAGTCATTCATATACGTCATCGGCTTGAGCAGCCACAAGCGCCCGGTGGCGCGATCCACCTGAATGAGCTCCCCGCTGAACCGGTCGCGCCCGGCCGAAGCCCCCGCGCGCTCGGCGAATCGGTCCACCACGCGAAACCCGAGGTTATGGCGGGTTCGTCTGTACTTTTCACCGGGGTTGCCCAGGCCCACAATCAGGGAAAGCTCCGCCAAGGTAGGGATAAAGGTTACCTCTTCCCTCGCTCTCGCTCCCGTGGCTGGCGCTCCCGCGTCTCTCGCTCGCGCGGTGCGGCCTCGGGAGCCGCACCTTCGGCAGCCGGCGCTGCCTCTCCCTCTCCAGGCGCTGCAGCCCCTGGCGCCGTAGCCGCGGCGGGCGCCGCTTCCTCTTCGGGCGGCGCCACCTCGGTGACCACCGCAGCCAGGGTGCGGGCTAGATCGAGCCGGACTTGAACACCTTCCGGGAGAGTCAGTTCCTTGACCCTCACGTGGCCGTTGAGCTGAAGCTCGGTGATGTCGTGGGTGATGCGCGCGGGTATCTGAGCCGGCAGGCACCGAATCGGAAGCTTTCGCATGATTTGCCGCAATACGCCGCCCATCACCACGCCGACCGGCTTTCCGATGAGGTCGAAGGGCACGTCGACGTCCAACGGTTCTTCGAGGCTGATCTGTTTGAAGTCGGCGTGCAGGAGCTGCCGAGTCACCGGCTGGTACTGAAAATCGCTGAGCAGCACCGTGAGTTTTGGTTGCTTTTCTATTTCGAGCTCGAGCACGGTGTTGCGGCCGTGCTCACTGGCCAAAATATCCTGAAGATCTTTGGGGGAGACTTCCAGTGACTGGGGCGCAAGCGTTGGGCCGTACGCGATGGCGGGAATTTTACCGGTTCGACGAAGCCTGCGCGCCGCCCCTTTTCCGTGGTCGGTGCGTCGGGCTGCGATAACGGTCCTGGATTGCATGGTGATCTCCTGGGGCGAGCGCCACTGCGTTCAGACGAACAGCGAGCTCACCGAGTCGCTGTTATGGATCCTGCGAATGGCCTCACCCAGCAGGCGGCCAATGGAAATGACTCGGATCTTCCGGCATGCGGCGGCCTCCTCCGATACGGGAATGGAATCGGTTACGACCACTTCCTGCAGCGCCGACTCCTGGATGCGCTGGACCGCTGGGCCGCTCAAGACTCCATGGGTGGCGCAGGCAACAATGCGGCGCGCCCCCTGCTCGGCAACTGCGGTGGCCGCGTTGCACAGGGTGCCGGCAGTGTCGATGACATCGTCAATAATCACGCAGTCCAGCCCTTGCACATCGCCGATGACGTGCATGACTTCGGAAACGTTGGCTTGTTCGCGGCGCTTGTCCACGATTGCCAACGACGCGCCCAGCCGCTTCGAATACGCGCGCGTGCGTTCGACGCCGCCCGCGTCCGGCGCGATGAATACCGCGTCCCTACCGAACTGAGGCTTCAGATAGTCCTCCAGAAAAACCGGCAGCGCGAACAGGTGGTCGAATGGGATGTTGAAAAATCCCTGGATTTGACCGGCATGCAGGTCGACGCACACCACCCGGTGAACGCCGGCAGCCACGATAAGGTCGGCAACCAGCTTGGAGGTGATAGGCGTACGCGGGGCGACCTTGCGATCTTGACGCGCGTAGCCGTAATACGGAATCACCGCGGTGATGGAGACTGCCGAAGCACGGCGCAGCGCATCACACATGATGAGCAACTCCATCAGGTTGTCATTGACCGGAGAGCAGGTTGGCTGAACCACATAAGTGTCGAGACCCCGGACGTTTTCGCGGACCTCGCAAAAGGTCTCACCGTCACTGAACCTCGAAACTCTCGCTTCACCGAGCGGCGTGTCGAGCACCCGGGCAATCTCGGCGGCCAGGGCGGGATTGGCATTCCCGGTAAAAAGACACAAGCGCTTTACTGCCACGAGTTATCGCTCCGACGCGCGAATGAAAAAGCACGACTTCTGTTTCGGTGCCGGTGAGGCCTTCGCCTCGTTGATCGTCTAAGGTCGGGGACAGCTAGCAGCGCGAGCCGTCCCTGTCAACGGTACGGGTTCTTTAGATCCGGCGTGCCACCGGCATCCGCCTCCCGCGCCTTCGGCGGTTTCGCGGTCGGAGCTTCGTGGGCCGACGCCGCTGGTCCAGCCTCCGCCTGCGCATCGGCGGACTCCTCGGACGACGGCACCTCAAGGCTTGGACCGGTCTGGGGCACAAGGCCGGCTTGCACCTGGGCCAACTTGAACAGCAAATACGCGACCGCGGTCAAAAGCATGGCAATGGCGCCCAAGGCCACCAAGAGTGGCCAGGAGATGGGCCTGGAAACCACGGTCACCTCGGAGCCAGGACCGGTGTCTGTCTGCGCCGTGATACCCGAATGCGTTGGCGTGCCCGCCGCGCTTTGCGCCAAGGTTCCGCTGGTGGGCCATTGTTCGGAAACTGCGCTCTGCTCGGCGTCGCCGCGCGCCAGCCATCCGCGCACGGCTTCGCGTTGCTGGGTGATCTCCTCCCCTATCACCTGGCTTACGTAGGCGGAAAGATCGCGCGAAGTACCGACCTTGCCCGAGGCGCTGCCGGCCGCCTCCAGCGCGTCCGCGAATTGCGCGCAGGAGATGTAGCGCCGGTTCGGATCGCGCTCCAGCGCTTTGGCCACGCAAGCGCCAATTGCCGAGCTTACGTCCGACGCGATGCTGTTTACGCTTGGGATTTCATCCGAGATCAGCCGCGTCAGCGTGGCCGCTTCGTTTTCCGCTTTGAATAGTCGCTTACCGGACAGCGTCTCCCAGGCAACGATCCCCGCCGAGAACACGTCGGCGCGCCGGTCAAGATCTTCGATACCCATGGCCTGCTCCGGAGCCATGTACGCGATCTTGCCTTTGAGCTGTCCAATCCGGGTTTCGCTCAGCCGTGCGGCAGCACGCGCCACGCCAAAGTCGGTAATCCGCGCGATGCCGTCGCCACCGACCAACACGTTTTGCGGCGAGACGTCCCGATGTACGAGCTTGGTCGGCAGCCCTTTTTCGTCGGTGAGCTCATGAGCCGCATGCAGCCCCGCCAGCATGTCCAAGGTGATCCGCAGGCCGACTTTGGTCGGCAACCGAGTTTGGGCGGTTGCAGCTCGTGCCAATAGGCGCGCCAGTGTGTCCCCCTCGATGTACTCCATCACCAAGTAATAGCCGAGGTGACTCGCTCCCACTTCCAGGATGGGCACCACGTTGGGGTGGTGAATGCCGGCGGCCAGCCGCGCTTCGTCCAAAAACATTTGAACGAATTCCTGCTCGCCTGCAAGGTGCGGGTGGAGGCGCTTGATGGCGACGAAACGCTGAAAGCCGCCGACACCTGTCAGTCGCGCAAGATACACCGTCGCCATGCCGCCGGAAGCGATCTCTCCCACCAGCTCGTAGCGGTCGATGCGCTGGCGCCCCTTGACGCCAATATCGATTAACTTGGTTGCGACCACTTGAGGCCCTACGACCTTCCTTGCAGCGTCGCAGCGCGTGAACTAGTCTGGACACACATGGGGGGAGGATGACAGGTGGGGGGAAGATCGCGCCGGGCGCCTACGGCGGGCGCGTTTTCACATGTCCGGCGGCCGCCTTCGGCGGTTCGAACTCTCGCAGCCACTGCGCTCGGCGACCCGAGCCAACATCCCAACATGGCTTTCCCGGCTATAATGGTAGGCTACACTGTCCGCTACCTGCTCGCGACGTCCACCTGGCCTCGGACTGCAAATGTGCCCGAGACAGCCGAGCGGTTTTACCACGTCTGGTCTCCCCGCGGCGTTTTAGGATCCTGTCAGGAGCTGGTGTACGGCAATGTAGTTGCCTGTACCCCACTCGAGCGCTCGCATCGGAATTGTTTAGCGCAGTCACCTGACCGAGAGATGCAACGTTCAAGCCATATCCGCAACCAGCCGGTCCGGCTCTTGCAAGTAGGTGATGAGCTGCTGGGCGAAGGCCGCACCGACGTGGCCGTCGATGATTCGATGGTCGAACGACAGGCTCAGGAGCATCACCTCGCCGATCACGATCTCGTTGCCCCGCACTACTGGGCGCTTCTTGATGGCGTGCACGCCGAGGATGGCGACCTCGGGATAGTTTACCACCGGGGTTGCCAGCAGTCCGCCCTGCTTTCCCATCGAAGTGATGGTAAACGAGGAACCGCCCAAGTCCTCCTTTTGAATCTTAGCTCGGCGCGCGAGGTCCGCTAGTCGCTCGATTTCTCCCGCAATTTCCAGGATGCTGAGCCGGTCCGCTGCGCGCAAGACCGGCACCATCAGTCCGGCGTCAGTGGCGGTTGCAATGCCGATGTCGTAGCTGCGCTTGAGCACCATCTCTTGCGTGTTGTCGTCGATCAAACAATTGAGCGCCGGGTGCTTCTTCAGCGCGGCGACCACCGCTTTGACGATGAAGGGGAGGAAAGTGAGCTTGACACCGGCCTGCTCGGCGTACGGCTTGACGCGGTCGCGCAGGGCGTGAAGGTTCTCCGTCTCGCATTCATCGACATAGGTAAAGTGCGCCGCGGTCCGCTTCGCCCGCGCCATGTTCTCGAAGATGCGCCTTCGCAAACCGAGGACTTTGACCCGCTGGTCGGTGGTTTCAGCGCGCAGCGCCGCGGGCGGCGGAGTGACAATGGGAGCCTCATCCGCAACCGGAGCCGGGCGACCGGGGGCTTTTCCGCGCCCTTGCTGGGAGCGATATCGTTCAAGATCCTCGCGGGTCACCCGTTGTGCAGGACCCGTCGGCTCCACCATTCGTAAGTCGATGCCGGACTCGCGCGCAAACTTGCGGGTCGCCGGTGCAGCCAGCGGCTTTTCGTTGAAGTAATCACCTGGGCGTTTCGGTGGAGTCACTCCGGGCAGCTGCTCGCGCAGATCCCCTACTGCAGAGGCCGCGACTTCTACGGGCGGCGCCGCGTCGCGAGGCTCCGACGCCCGTGGAGATACCGTCTCGGGCTCAGGCGTCGCCGCCGGTGCTGCGTCTGGTTTGCCGACACCGTCGCTCAGGTCGAACACCACCAACACATTGCCCACCGGAACCACTTCGCCCACTTTGCCGCGGAGCTCCACGACTTTGCCGGGTTTGGGAGCGCCGATGGTAACGGTGGCCTTGTCCGTCATCACTTCGACCATTTCCTGGTCTTCCGAGACGGAGTCGCCCTCCTGGATCAGCCAATTTACGATTTCGCCCTCGGTCACGCCCTCGCCAATATCCGGCAGCTTGAATTCGAACTTGGACATCTTGGTCGAACTTTCTTCAGGCTCGCGCCGCCTCGAGCACGGCCGGGAGAATGCGATGTGAAAGCGGCATATACTCCAACTCCAACGAATAGGGGAACGGTGTATCGAATCCAGTGACGCGAACCGGGGGCGCCTGCAGATAGTAGAACGCCCGCTCGACGAGTAAACTCACAATCTCGGCGCCAAAGCCGCAGGTCCGAGGAGCTTCGTGGACCACCACCAGGCGACCCGTCTTTTTCACGCTGTCCACAATAGTCGTGATGTCCACCGGCCAGAGCGTCCGCAAATCGATGACGTCGCACTCCACCCCCTGATCGGCGGCTTTGCCGGCGGCATCCAGCGCTTCGTAGAGCATGGCGCCGTAGGCGATGATGGTGACATTGCCGCCCGAGCGCACCACGGCCGCGCTCTCCAAGGGGACGGTGTAGCTGCCTTCCGGCACCTCGCCCTTTGCCGCCCGATACACCCGTTTCGGTTCGAAAAACATTATCGGATCGGGATCTTCGATGGAGGCTAAAAGCAATCCTTTTGCATCGTACGGGTTGGATGGGATGACCACTTTGAGCCCTGAGACGTGAATGAATTGCGACTCGGGGTGCTGCGAATGGTAATGGCCGCCCCGAATCCCGCCGCCTACCGGCGCGCGGATCACCATCTTCGCAGGATATTCGCCGCCGGATCGATATCGGTACTTTGCAAGCTCGTTGACGATCTGGTCGTAACCGGGCCAGATGAAATCGGCAAATTGAATTTCGGGTATTGGAACCAAACCGTAGAGCGCCATCCCCACGGCAGTGCCGATGATCCCGCCCTCGCTCAGCGGCGTGTCGATGACCCGATCTTCACCGAATTCGTCGAACAGCCCGGCGGTCACCCGGAACACCCCGCCCACTTTGCCCACGTCTTCGCCCATGATCAGCACTCGATCGTCGCGCCGCATGGCCACGCGCAGAGCGTCATTGATGGCCTGGACCATGTTCATCTGGGGCATGGTTCCTCAACCGTGCAGCCCGGGGGCGCGGGGGCCCGCCAATAGCTGTGCGCGCTGCTCTATCAAGTGCCAACTGGGCTTCGCGTAGACTTGCTCGAACATCGACTCCAGGGGCGGAGGCGGGGTTTTTTCGGCGATGCTCACCGCGTCGCGGAAACGGCGGTCGGTGTCCGCCTGAAGTTCGCGCTCCATCTGGTCGTTCCAGCACCCCTGCTCCACCAGGTAATGCCGCAGTCGCTCCAGCGGATCGCGGTGCAGCCAAGGCAATAGCTCATCACTGGCGCGGTAACGATTCGGATCGTCACTGGTGGAGTGGCCGCCCATCCGATAGGTGAGCGCCTCGATGAGGGTCGGGCCTTCACCGCGCACCGCTCGATCCAGCGCGGATCGGGTGACCGACACCACTGCCAGCGGGTCGTTGCCGTCAACGCGCACCGACGGCACCGCATACGCCACGCCCTTTTGCGCTAACGTGCGCGATGCGGTCTGTCGCTCGGTGGGCACGCTGATGGCCCAACCGTTGTTCCGGCAGAAGAAGATGACTCCAACCTTAAACACGGCGGCAAAATTCATCCCGGCGTGAAAGTCGGACGAGCTGGTCGCACCGTCACCAAAAAAAACCAGGCTCGCCAGGTCCTGTTGTTTGAGCTTCGCCGCCCAAGCAAATCCGACGGCTTGAGTGATCTGAGTCCCCACCGGTGAGCTAATCGATCCCCAGCCATGCGCGCGACAGGTGTAATGAT
>DASXTY010000941.1:0-4679 GCA_036505155.1 Polyangiaceae bacterium
ATAAGCAGCAAGCGTTGGTCCGGCGCGACGTTGCGCAGGTTGGTTTCGTGGGCCGGGTCGGTCCGCGTGGCGGCGTGCTCGGGGTGCACGGGCGCTTTTAACTTCCTCCACCCTCGACAGATGTCCTGACGAAACCCGGGATATCGCGGGCCGACTCTCCCACACGCCTGCGAGTGGGCCGTCTGCTCGCAAGTCACCCGAAAACCGTAATTACCGAGGTTTTTTTGCATGACTACCCGCATCGTTTCCGCTGGCCCGTCCACAGGGGTGTCATCCACCCCCACTGCTCCGCGGCAGACACCGCCGCCCAACACGCCATTCCGACAGGTGATGCAGTCCGCTGCGGCGGCTATCGTGGAGGGTGCCGAATCCGCGGCGCGCCGTCTGCCGGGAGGATCCATTCTCGCGGCGGCACTGCGTCCGGGCCTGACCCCCACTCCTTCAGACCCCGGGGCCGCGTCGGTGCAAGCTGAAGGGTCGGCGGGAACCGCGGGTCAAGGGGCGGGCACCGGCGGCGCAGCCGGCGGGGCGGCCGGCGGCGTGGAGGAAGCTTTGAGGCACAGTGCCGACCAAAACCTCTACTACCTGAGCCTGCAGGAGCGCGTCAGCGCTGAAAACCGCTCCTATTCGGCACTGTCGAACGTTCTTAAGGCGCAACACGACACCGTGAAGAACGCCATCGGCAATATCCGCTAGACTGTCGCCATGGCAGTCGATGGAATTGGTCGATCCGGTCCCGGCGGCCCGCCGGGTGGCGCCCCTATCGGCGGCGCCGCCCCGCGCAGTCCCGCTGGCGTGGAATCCTTCTCGCTGGAGAAGGTGGCTCCCGCCGGCAGCGCGGAGGGCAGCGAAGCGCTGCAGGCGGTGAAGCGCGGCGAGCTCGGTCTCGAGCAGTACCTCGACCAGCGTGTTACCGAGGCGGTTCGACATTTGGAGGCGCGCCTTTCCCCGGACGAGCTCGGCTTCGTGAAGCAAACGCTGCGCGAGCAGCTGAGCACGGACCCGGTTCTGATGGAGCTGGTGCGGCGCGCCACCGGTTCGCTTCCGACAGATACCAAGTGATCGCTCTTCGTTGACAAGGGCGCTCATACGTCGCTGGGTGGTGCGCGCCACGGATCCGAAAACGGTCGCTGACCTACTCGAGCGCATTGGTTTTGCCGCGCGAGCTGCTCTGAACGATGGTCGCGTGTTCGTCGATGGGCGGCGGATCAGCGATCCGAGCTTCGCACTGCGAGCGGGGAATACGCTGGCCCTATACCGGGGTCCGAGCGGCACTTCGACGCCGGTCACCATCATTGAGGAGCGAAACGGGATCATCTTGGCGCTAAAACCTGCGAGTCTGCCTACCGAGCCGGATCGACGCGGATATTGGTCGCTGCGAAGGGCGGTGAGTGAGCTCGTCGGCTGCGATGAGTCGGAGCTCCACGCCGATTCAAGACTGGACTTCGGTGTGAGCGGGGTAGTCTTGCTGGCTCGGGGGAGTGCTGCACGCCATCACTTGGTGTGGTTGCGACGCCAGGGGAAGCTGGTGCGCCGGTATTTCGCCATTGGCGGCGGACAGCCGCGAGAGCTCCGCGGTACCTGGATGACCGAGGCAGCCGGTGACCACCGAATTTCCAAAGCGCGTTACCAGGTAGTCGCCGCGGTCAATCGAGCGTCGCAAGAGGCCGCGGTGCTTTTGAGCATCGAGCCGCTCACTGGAAGAACGCATCAACTGCGCATCCAAGCACAAGCCGCCGGCTGCCCGCTGTATGGAGATCGAGCGCATGGCGGGTCCACCAGGGTGACTTTGAATGACGGAAGCGTGGTTGAGGTGCGGCGAGTTGCCCTGCACTGCCAGAGCGTCGTTCTTCCGGACGCGCATGGAAGCGAGTGGCGCGTGGAGGCTCCGGTGCCGCTCGACTTGTGCGCGCTTTGGGAGCAGCTTGGAGGAAGCTCCGATGCATGGCGTCGAGCCGCCGAAGCTCGATTTGAAGGCACGCACGGCTCGGAGTAACTTTTCGTTGTGAGGACCGCGGTTTCTAGCGCGATAAAAGGTTTGTCGGCCGTAACGTTGTGCCTTGCCTGTTCGGAGGCGCATTACACCGGCGGAGCGCGCGGCCCAATGCTCACCGTTCCGGCACATTTTGCCGAGGGCCACGGTGACGGTAACAAAGGGCCCGCCTCGCGCGCGAAAGCGCCGGTGGCGCAGGCTAAGGCGACCCCGCCTGATCCGTCTGGCACGCTCCCCGATCCAGAACCCCTAAGCCTGCGGGAACAGTGGCAATACGAGCTTCTCTACGACCACGGGAAGGTGACGGTTAAAAAAGTGGCGCTGTTGCGCTTCAGCCGTCCCCGGGTGTCCGCGCGCAACATGGGACGTTACGCCATCGAACTCTGGATTGGCCGAGAGCTCATCGATCGGATTCGCTTCGACTTTCCAATGTTGGCGGGCGAGCCCGCCGAGGTGCAGGATACGTCCAATCGGGCACAGAGCCCGCAGTTGCTCGAGAGCGCGGTGGTCAGCCAGACCGTGCTGGTGCCGGCGAGCCCTCGCGCCCGCCGCGCACGCCTCATCGATCGCGCATCGGGCCAGACCACCGAGTTAGCGTGGCCGCCGGAAGGACCATCCGCCGGCAGCACCAGGGCGCGAGATTGTTCCTCTTCGGAATGTTAGTGGTTGCGCAGGTTTCCGCGTCGCTCGAGGGTCTGTCTGGCGCCCGGGCTAGGGTTCGTGCAACTCTAGAGCCGTCGTGTTCGGAGAGGGAAGGCCGATATCAAACCCGATGAAATGCGAATCGTGCAGTAAGGAAAACTTAGAAGGCGCTCGCTACTGCGCGAGCTGCGGCGCGCTTTTGCCCATCGAGTCGACCGGGGGGGACCCCATGATCGGCAAAACCATTGGCGGTCGTTACCGCGTTACCGGTGTGTTGGGCGAAGGCGGCATGGGGATCGTCTACGTGGGCGAGCAACCGATGGGGTCCACCCTGCGCAAAGTGGCCATCAAGACCCTGCACCTCCACTTGTCGAAAGATCCGTCAGTGCTCGCACGTTTTCACCGGGAGTGCGGCACGGTCGCGCAGCTCGAGCACCCGAACACCATCAAGTTCTACGATTTCGGCAGCACCGACGACGGCACGCTGTATATCGCGATGGAGTTCGTCGCCGGTAAGGCCTTGAGCGAGGTGCTGTCTGACGAGGTGAAGCTTCCGCCGGCGCGCGTGATCCACATTTTGCGCCAGGTCTGCGGCGCCCTCGACGAAGCGCATCGGCAGGGAGTGATCCATCGCGATCTGAAGCCGGAAAATGTGATCCTGGCGGATCGCGCCGGTGAACAAGACTTCGTCAAAGTGCTCGATTTTGGGATCGCAGCGCGCACCGAGTCCACCGACGCTCAAAAGGAGCAAAAGCTGACGCAACAGGGAATGGTTCTGGGCACGCCGCCCTACATGAGCCCGGAGCAATTCACCGGCAAGGCGCTCGACGCGCGGAGCGACGTGTATTCGCTCGGAGTGATGGCGTACGAAATGCTCAGCGGGCGATTACCCTTCGAGGCAGACACCCCGTGGCAATGGGCCACACAACACATGACGGCACAGCCCATTCCCTTCGAAGTATCGGCACCCGCTGCCAATATTCCGGAAGGAATGCGGCAGGCGATCTTCCGCGCGCTCTCCAAAGATCGCGATCAGAGGCAGCAGTCTGCCCGCCAATTTTTCGCCCAGCTCTCGGAGGGCGAGCGGTTCACCGCTCCCCAAGCGCCGGATGGGCGGGCGGGAACCGGCACGGCCGCCATGGCCCAGTCGCCAGAGCTTGCGGCAACCGTGCCGCCCGGTTTCGGCCCTGCAGCCCAGGCCCCCATGGCGGCTCCAGCGCAGATGGCAGCTCCCATGGCTCCTGGTCCCATGCCCCCGCAACCTTACCAACCCACGCCCGGTGCTTTTGGAGCCCCGATCCCCGCGGTCCCACCACGCCGGTCGGGCGGAGGCGGCAAGGGGCTCATCATTGGGCTTGCCGTGGTTGTCGTGCTGCTTGGCATCGGCGGCGCCGTATTTGCGCTGCGGCAGTTGCGTCCACCTCCGGACGAGCCCCAAGCGCTCACCAACCCCTTTGCCTCCGCCTCGAGCCCGACGGTCGCCGCCGTCCAAGCGGAAACACCCGGCGCAACCACTCAGCAGCCGGCTCAAACCGTGGAGGAGCCGACCACGACGGCGGCGGGCCATTTACCGAGAGGCACTAAGCCCGGTAAGCCCGCTGCGTCGGCCTCTGCCCAGCCCAGCGCTCAGCCGAGCGCCTCGAGCACCACCGCCTCTTCCGGCCCTGACTCCTGCGACGAATGCATCAGCGCAGCCCGGTCCGGCAACATTGTGGGCGCGTCGAGCTTGTACGCAAAATGCAGCGACCCCAGCAAAAAAGACAAATGTTCTCGAAGTGCTCGTGGAACCGCGGGCGGTCCTATCAAGTCGGCAGTTTTGAACGGGAACGGGGACTGCACCAAGGCGAACGCCATCGCAGCCGCCGCCCGGCAGATGGACGTGTCGTCGGCCGTCATCGACAACGCCCTCGGCTCCTGCAAAAAGTGAGGCCTCTGCGCCCCGTTTTGGAGAATTTGTTACCAATTTCGCCATCCGACGTGGGCACCCGCCCCCTCGATGTGTTTTGCCACAGCGGGCCAGTTGACGGGGCCATGAAAGGACAGT
>DASXTY010000942.1:0-4627 GCA_036505155.1 Polyangiaceae bacterium
GAGGCACGTGCCGAGCTCAACCGGCAAATCGGAGACCTATTGTCGGAGCGCTTGGATAGCCACGAAGAAGCGCTGGATGCGTACCAGCAGGTGCTCGATGATCGACCGGAGGACGCTGAAGCCTGCGCCGCGGTGCTGAAGATCGGCAAGGAACGCGAGCTATTGCGCCAACGAGTGGCTGAAATTCTGGTGCCGGTCCTGCGCCGCGTCGAGCGACATCAAGAGTTGGTCGATGTGTTGGAGATGCGACTTTCGGGGGAAGGCGATGCCGAGACACGGGCCGAGACGCTCAGGAGCATTGCCGAGGTGCTGGAGGGCCGGCTCAACCGTCCCCTGGAAGCGCAAGCCGCGCTCCTCCGAGCGCTGGCTGAGAAACCGGACGCTGCCGCTCTCCACGCGGATGTCGAGCGGTTGTCAGAGGCGAGCGGAAGTTGGGAAAAGTACGCAGATGCTCTGTCAGAGCGCGCTCAGTCCACGTTCGAGCCCGAGATCGGTAAGGACTTGTATACGCGGTTGGGTCGCATCGCCGAGGAGAAGCTCAAGGACGACCAGCGCGCGGTGGAGGCGTACATGCGCGCGGTCGAGCAGTCCGGCGATCAACTGGAGCTACTCACGGCCCTGGATCGACTCTATACCCGGCTCGACAAACCGCGTGAGCTCAGCGAAGTCCTCGAGCGGCGCGTCGTGCTGGAGGCCGAGCCCGAGCAAGCCGAGATCTATTACCGTCTAGCGCTGATTCAGATCCGGAGCTTCGAGGAGCCTTCACGAGGTCTGGCTTCGCTGCGGAATGCCTTGGAGCGCTCGCCGAATCACCAGGCGGCCGCGAGCGAGCTAGAAAAACTGACCGATCAGCGAGACCTGTTCGAAGAGGCTGCAGAGCTTCTGGAAGTCGTGTACCGCTCGCAGAACCGCACCGATCGACTGGCTGCGCTGTACGAGAAACGGGTCGGGTTTGCCGAAAATCTGGGCGAGCGCATCGAGATGCGCCGAAACTTGGCGCGCGTGCTAGAGGAAGACGGCCACGATCCGGCCGCGGCTCAGCGGGTGGTGCAACTGGGCCTGCTGGACGATCCCGCGGACGAAGGCCTCCTGGCCGAAATCGAACGCCTGGCGGCGCTGACCCACAACTGGGAGGGGGCGGCAGCTGCGCTGCGCGAAGCGATTGACAAGCGCAAGGACCTGCTGCCGTCGACGGCTAAGGAGCTCTGCGTAAAGCTGGCTGGCTGGCAGCGCGACAAGGTGGAGGACGCGGCCGCTGCCGAGCGGGCGCTCACCCAGGCGCTGGAATTCGAGCCGGAAGACGATGAGGTGCTGCAGCTGCTCGAGGATTTGCAACGAAAGACCGGCCGCTCACAGCAGTTGATCGAGACGCTTCGCCGGCGGGCCAAGCTCCAGGGGAACCCAGACGAGCGCGAGCAACTGTATCGACAGGCCAAAGAGCTGGCTCAGGAGCGAAACGAAAAGGAGCTCGCCGAAGCGATCTTGCGGGAGCTATTGGCGGCGGACGAGAACAATACCTGGGCGCTTTCGGAGCTCACGGAGTTGCGGGAGGCAGCCGGCGACTTCGCGGAAACCTTCAAGCTTCTGGTGCGCCGCGCAGAGCTGGCTGCGGAAGGCGATCTGATTCGGGATCTACGACGCCGCGCCGCGGCCATGGCGCGCGACAAGCTGGATGACAAAGACCGGGCCATCGAGCTGTTCGAGCAGTTGTTCAACGACGATCCAACGGATGCGGCGTCGGCAACCGCTGTGCGCGGGCTTTACCAGGCGACTTCGCGCTGGCAGGATCTGGCGTCGCTGCTCGAGAAATTGGCGGATTCGGCGGAATCCTCGGTGGCACGGATGGCGCTGCGCATCGAGCTTGCCCGGCTGAATCAGGAGCAATTCAAGGCGCCGGATACCGCCATCGAGCTCCTGCGTTCGGTGCTCGACGATGAGCCGGGGCACACTGACGCGGTGGTGGCGTTGAGCGAGCTTTACGAGCAAACCCAGCGCGATGCGGAACTGGCTGAGCTCTTGTCCAGCCAAATTGCGGGTGCCCGCGAGCGCAGCGACACCGAAGCGGAGCTCCGGTTCCAGGTGCGGCTGGGCGAAGTCTACGAATCGCGGCTGAAGGACTCGGCGCGCGCCATTGAAACCTACCGCTCGGTGCTCGAGCGAGATAGCAGCCATCGGGGAGCGTTGGAAGCGCTGGCCCGACTGTATTCAGCCGAAAACCAGGACGCCGAAGCCGCTAAAATCCTGGACCAGCTATTGGGGATGAGCGAAGGGGAAGCTGCGGTTCGGCTGGCCGTGGAGCTCGCCGAGCGCTACCAGAAGCTCGGCGATCAGGACAACACGGCGCGCGCTTTGGAGCGCGGTTTAACGGCGGATCAGCGAAACGCCGATCTACGCGCGCGGCTACGGCGCTTATACGAGTCGACGCAGAGCTGGGAGCGCCTGGCTTCGCTCATTGCGGGGGATTCGGAGTTCAGCGAGGAGGCGGATAAGAAGGTCGAGCTTTTGAGGCAAGCCGCCAAGATCAATTCGGAAAAGCGCAACGATCACGCGGCGGCCGCCGAGCTCCTGGACCGGGCCAGTCAAATCAAACCGGATGATCGGCAGATTTTGCTGGATCTGTGCGACGAATACAGCGCTTCGGGGCGGGGGCGCGCGGCAGCCGAAGTGCTGGAGAAGATCGTGGAGAGCTACGGCGGAAAGCGCTCGAAGGAGCTCGGTGACATCCACCGCCGATTGGGCGACGCGTATCTCGCCGAGGGCGACGCCCAGCGAGCGCTCGAAGAGCTCGACAAAGCTTTCCGGATCGAACCGGGCAACATCGGAGTTTTGCAGCGCCTAGGCGACGTTGCGCTAAAGGTCGGGGACTTGAAGAAAGCGCAACAGATGTTCCGCGCCCTGCTCTTGCAAAAGCTCGACGCGAATAGCCCCATCAGCAAAGCGGAAGTTTTCATACGCTTGGCGGACATTCACGAAAAGCTCGACGAGAAACCGAAAGCCATTCAGATGCTGGAGCGCGCGGTGCAGAGCGATCCGGATTTGGAAGAGGCAAGGACGAGGCTGCAGCAACTGAAGGGGAAGTAACTACGCTCGGCCTCGGGCCCCTGGTCGCAGTCGCTGGGGCCCTCCCCCCGATGCCAGCTCAAAACCTGATGATCGTGAGCTTGGCGCAGTTTGCGATGGCCTTTCGTCGACTGCTACTTCGCGGCTGTGTTTTGAGCTGTCATCGCCGCCCAGGTTGTCACCTGGAAGCTGTTGAAGCCGTCGGGCGTGCGCCGTTTCAGGGTCCCCTCCCAGCGACTGCGAATCAAGTAAGCCCTGACAACGCTCCCGTTGCAAAATCCGGATGACCGAAGGCGTTGGTGTCGATGCCCATTGCATTGAGAATGGACACCAGCAAGCGATTGTGCGGCATGCCCGGACCGAAATTGACGTACCGGCCGGTCCGGATGGCGCCGCCGAGACTGCCGGCCACGAGCAACGGCATGGCCACGTGCGAGTGGGTGTTTCCCCGCGAAACCTCGTTACCCCAAACGATGAGGGTGTTGTCGAGCAAGGTGCCGCTGCCTTCGGGGAATTGATTGAGGGCGTTCATGAAATAGGCAAGCTGCTCGGCGTGCCATCGAGCATGGGTCACCAGTTCGGCGCGTGCGCCGAGGTCGGTATCCGCGGAGTGGGAAAGGGTGTGCCCTTCCTGCATACCCCAATTGTAAGCCATCGGCGCCTTGGGATCGCGAGGGATCCACGGGAAGAGAATCCGATTCAAAGCGGTGGAGATCTGCACGCTCGCTACCCGGGTAAGATCGCAGGCCAGCGCGTGAGCCAGCAAGTCAAGCTGCGCGGTCGTGATGCGCGGCATATCGTCGGCTTTGCTGACCTCCAGCGTGGGATCGGGCTTCGCCGGCGTGGTGCAGTTTACCGCCACGGCACTCCCGGTTACGCGAATCTCGAGATCCTTCACGAAGTCCAGATGCTGGTCTAACTTGCCGCGGTCTTCTGCGCCGACCCGACTGCGAAGCGCGGCAAACTGGGCTCTTACCGTATCCAAAACCGACTTTCTGGGATCGATCAGCAGCGGCTCTCCGAACAGCCGCTGCCAAACGTCCGTGGGATTGTTCATGGGGGGGAGCGGAAGACCCGGGCCCGCGTAGCTGATGCGCGCCTGCATGTCGGCCTCCGTCGCGCGCACGCCGAGCTCCAAGCTTTTGAACTTGGTGGGCCCAAACGCCGGGTCAAGGCTGACTACGTTAGCCACTTCTTGGTCCACGCTGATCCCATTTGCCCAACCCGCGGTCTTGCCGCAGCCGTCCACGAATTCGCCTTGCTGTAGCTGCTCCCCGGTGTAGAGCGAACCAATGCCGCGCTGGTGCGGTCCTCCCGGGCCGAGCTCAGCTACCGAAAGATCGATTCCGCCCAGAATCAACAACCGATCGGCAAAAGGCGCGAGCGGCTTGTGGATTTCTCCGAGATTCTCTGGCGTTAGGGCGAACTCTTTTTGAGTATCCGCACCGGCGGGCGACCAAGCTTCCGGAATCGAGCCGTTCGGGTTGTAAAAGAGCACCAGCCGCTTGGGGAAAGCCTGAGCCTGAGCGCGCACTCCAAAGGCGTGCAGGAGCGGCAGCGCCACGGT
>DASXTY010000943.1:0-6606 GCA_036505155.1 Polyangiaceae bacterium
TATTTTGGGTGGGGTCGGAAGCCGACACTCAGGAGCTTCCTGAGCTCCCCAAAGGCGCGACGCACGTGGAAGTCAAGCGGCCGGAGGACGCCGTGGCTCCGGCGCCCAGAGATGCACACAAGTAGCCTGCTCATCTCGACGGATTTCCGTTACAGCCGGCTTACGGAGGGAAGCGAGACACCGTCGGATTTCGATGCGCTGTTTCCGAAGTATCACCCTTTGGACCGCGTCGGCGTAGTCTCACCCTATTGGGAAGACGGAATCTTCGCTGCTGGCTACGCGCTCCTGGCATTGACGACAGCGTTTTACGACGCGCAGCGGGAGCGCTCGGAGAACTTCTTCGATTACCCGCATCACTTTGCTTTTTTGGACGCGGATGCCGACGGAGTCTTGAGTCGCTCGGGCCGCCTCCCGATGACGCGCTCGACCATGGGAGCTCCGTGGGGAGAGCTCGACGTCTGGCCCGAGTCCAACTGGATCGCGGCCCCGGGGACCGTCACCGGCATGCTGCAAGCGGTTTTCGAGCGACAGATCACTCGCCTGTTCTGGCCGGAGGATTTCACTCCAGGGCTGCAGGGTCCACCGCTGCCGGACCACGTGCTCGCGTTGCTCAAAGCAAGACTGACCAACGTCTGTTATTACAAGAGCGCTCGTCCCACCTTCGCAATCCACGTGACACTCGCAGTGGAACACGTGGTACGCCGGAGCAGAGAGCTCCTACCGCATGGGCTTACCCCGAGGCCGCCAGCTTGCACCCCAGCGCGCAACCGAGCCGCTGATGCGTTCCCGTATGTGGCCGAATATCGCCCCGCGCAAACCGAGGCGTTTTTGGCGGACGTCACCGGCGACGCTCGCGTTGGTGATACAGTTCGGGTGTAAAGCGGGGCACAAGTCGGGCGAGCACTCCGCGCCAGTAGCATCCAGCTCGGCGCACACAGCGCCGGTTGCGCACGCGGTCGATCACGGCGAGCTCGACACCGCCGCGCCGATCGAAGCGCCTAAAATCGCCATGACCGTCATCGCTGCCACGGTTTACAAGCTGCCCAATATCGAATCGCGCAAGCTCGGCTACATCCGGCTGGGCGGCACCGTCCCGCGCGACGCCGAACCGCTGCCCGGCAAAGGTTGTAAAGGCCCCTTTTACCGTATCTATCCCATGGGTTACCTGTGTAACGACGAAGCGACCACGAACCTCGAGCTCCCCCTGGTGCGAGCGACGCAAAAGCGCGCGGACCTGAGCCGCCCGCTGCCGTATCATTACGGTTTCGTCCGCGCCACCGCTCCACAATACCTGCGCATTCCGCGACGCGACGAACAGCTGAAGAGCGAATTCAAACTGGAGGAGCATCTGCAATGGTTCGAGGAGAACCGGGCGGAGCTGGAACGGGTGGAGCTCGGCGCAAACGACGTGCCGCTCGACAGCCACGGCATCCCTCGGCCCGGCGTGAAGCCCGCTCCCGGTTTTCGCCCGTCCACCGAGCTCAGCCCCACCGAGCTTTTCGGCGGTGACGGACCCGAAGGGAAAATCCCGTTTTGGCTCGAAGGTGGCCGCAAGATCCCCAACGTTTCGGGGTTTGACGTTCCAGAGTACGCGGTTTTCGCGGACCGCGTGCGGCGAAAGACTGGGCTCTCTTTCACGGACGCTTTCAATACGGAAGACGCCGGTCTGAAGCGTCGGTTCGCGGTTACCGTCGACCTGCGCCTCATCCCGACCACTAAAGTGAAACCGGACAGCGGTTCTCCCTTTCATGGCATTGAGATCGCGGGCATGGAGCTCCCCTTCGCATTCGTGATCAAGCGAGACGCCAAGAGCTATCAGTTGGTCAAAGAGAGCGACGAAGTGAGACCTACCGCCGATGTGCCAAGGCGCGCCATCGTCCCGTTGAGCGGCAATGCACGCATCAAAGCCGGGCGTCGCTTTTATCAGACAGCCAAAGATAAGCACACGTGGCTCTCGGCGGAGGACCTAGGGATTGTTGCCCTGCCGCCCAAGTGGCCGGAGTTCGCGCTCAAAGGGGAAAAGTGGATCGATATCTCGCTCGAGCAGCAGACGCTGGTGGCATACCAAGGCAAAAAGCCTTGGTATGCGACCTTGGTTTCCACCGGGCGCGATCGGCTGGGCGACCCCACCACCACGCTATCCACCCCGCAAGGCGAGTTCCGTCTCAAGAGCAAACACATCGCCGCTGCCATGGATTCCAACGAGAACTCAAGCGTCGCCGGCGGCACCCGAGCCGCGAGCGTTGCGCTGGCGCCGAGCACGCAGGCCACCATCGAAAAGTTGCACAAAGCGCAAAGCGCGGGAGAGGCGCTCGACGAAGACGATCAACGGCGCCTGGCCAATGTCGAAAAGGGACGCGACCCGGAATACGGCATCAGCGTGCGCCGAGGCTCTGCCAACTTCGAGCTCCGCGACGTCCCCTGGATCCAATATTTCGCCTCCGGCTATGCGCTGCACGGAGCTTATTGGCACGATGTGTTCGGCATCCCTCGAAGCCATGGTTGCGTAAACCTGTCGCCGATCGATGCACGGCTGCTGTTCTTCTGGACGGATCCCCCAGTGCCCGCCGGCTGGCACGGCATCAACGTCGGTGCCGACATGGGTGAAGGTACCGGTGTGTCCGTTCGCCGCTAGAGGAACAAGGATAGTGGCCTGCGGCTGCGAAGCAGCGGGCCGCGAAGCGGCCGTCCAGCAATTCTGGAGGAATTGCGGACTCAGGACACTAGGAGGGGTTGAAATGCCGACACCCAATCAGAACCGGAGCCGGGGACTTGAGCGATCCCAGTGTCGAGGTTAAGTTTGACCTGCGCCTCCTGGCTACTGAACGGCGAAATGGGCATTTTACGCTTCCGACTCTTCGGCTTCCCGGTGGACGTCGAGCCGGGGTTTTGGATCCTCACGCTCTTGTTTGGCACCTGGGGCGCCCGCTCGATTCAAGGCGCTCTCATCTGGGTGGGCATCGTTTTCCTTTCAGTCTTAGTACATGAGCTCGGGCACGCTTTTGTGGCGCGCGCCTTCGGGCAACAGCCCTCGATCGTGCTGCACATGATGGGCGGGCTCACAGCGTGGCGCCCAACCCGCGACCTCGGCCGATTGCGTCAGGTTCTGGCGTCGCTGGCCGGTCCCTTTGCCGGATTTGGGTTGGGTACGCTGGCGCTGGCGGTCCTTCTGCTCCTAGGTCAGGGCAAAGCCCTGGTGGACCTGACGGCGGGCAGCAGCGCGTCCACACTGACCAGCACTCTAGGAGCGCTGGCTTTCGTGAACTACTTCTACAGCGCTGTGAATCTACTGCCGGTGCTTCCGTTCGACGGAGGGCAGGTGATGGCGGCGGCATTGGGACCTGAACGACGTAAGCTCACGGTTACGCTTTCGCTGATTTTCGGCCTGGTGATTGCGGGTTTCTTCTGGCGTTTCGACCGGCCATTTTGGGCTCTGCTCTTCGCCATGTCCGCGGTGTTGACCTTCGTGAATGCGCGGCGGGCGATTGGTCTTCGTTTGGTGTCTCCGGAGGTCCTGGACGACGTTCTGCGAAGAGCGCGGCAAGCGCTGGATGAAGGTGATTACGATCGGGCTTACGCCATGGCACGGGCGGTCTTCGAGGCAGCCCCGGCTAGCGACATGCGGCGTCGGGCGCTTGAAATCAGCACTTGGGTTGCGGTGATGACCAATAACGCCGCCGAGGCGCGGGCATTGCTCCGCGATCTTCCGCCGGGCGAAAGTCTGGACCCCCTCTTGGTGGGCGCCGTTCACGAAGTCGATGCCGACCACGAAAAAGCGGCCGGAGTTTTGCGCTCTGCTCGGCACGACGGGGACCGGCGACCGGAGCTTAGTGCCGCTCTGGTGCGCGCGCTCCTCAAGTCATCCCATTTCGAAGAAGCCTGCGCGTTGAGCGTCGAGGAGCTCGAATCTCTCGATAGCGCCGACGCGCGGCGCGTGGCTTCGGAAGCGCTGAACGCCGGTCGAGCAGAAGCCGCCGCGCAGCTGTTTTCCAGGTTGTTCCAGTTGGCGGGGCAGACCTTGGACGCGCTGGACGCAGCCCGGGCATTCCTTCGAGCCGGAAAGCGAGGGCCGGCACTCGAGGTGCTCGCTCAGGCGACCAGGACCGGTTCGGTCGATGTTCCGGGTTTGCGGGCCGACCAAGAGCTCGCCCCGCTGCTCGCTCATCCGGATTTGGAAGCTGCGCTCGCGGCCCAGGGCACTACCCGCAGTTGAAACAGCAGGGCTTCGGCCCGAACTTAAGCAGCATGTTCCACTCGACCGCAGGGGTAGCTCTGCTGGCTCTGGTGCTTTTCGGCTGCCCGCAAAAGGCGCCTCAAGCGCCTGCCCCCGGCACTTCGACTGCAACGCCGGCCCTTCACGCGTCCTCGCGCTCGAGCTCGTCGGAAAACGCCAAACCGGTTGAGCCCGAAAAGGGAGCCGCGCCGGTCGCTTCTGCTTTTGCCGAACGGGCGGCGGAGCGCGAGGCGTTGGTGCGCGAGTCTATCCAGGCGGAGGGTGTTCGCGATCCGCGAGTCTTGGAGGCAATGCGCAAAGTGCCCCGCCACCGTTTTGTTCCTCCAGAATACCAGCCTTTCGCTTACGAAGACCGGCCGTTATCGATTGGCCACGGACAAACCATCAGCCAGCCCTTCATTGTTGCCGCAATGACCGCGGAGGCCGCTCCCAAACCCACCGATCGCTGTTTGGAGATCGGTACCGGCAGCGGTTACCAGGCTGCGGTGTTAGCGGAACTGTGCGAGCGGGTTTTCAGTATCGAATATCTCCCGGATGTCGCTCGCTTCGGCGCGCAAAACTTGTCCGCGCTCGGCTATACACCTGGTCGGGTTGAGCTTAGAGTGGGAGACGGCTATCGCGGTTGGCCGGAGGCAGCGCCCTTCAATGTGATCCTAGTTACGGCCGCGCCCGACCACATTCCGCAACCCCTGCTGGATCAGCTCGCGCCGGGAGGCCGTTTGGTGATTCCGATCGGGCCCGAACAGGGCGACCAACGCCTCGAGCGCTGGGTGCGCGTTGCGCCCGGGCGATCCGCCAGCGCTTTTCGAAGACAGGAGCTGATGGGGGTCCGTTTCGTTCCTTTTTTGGGAGAAGCCGGCAAAAAAACCCGCTGAAATCAGTCTAGGAAGTAAAGATCGTCCACCGAGGTATCGATTTCGCGATTGCTGCCGCTATCTCGGCCCATGCCCCAGGTGATCTGCCTAAGCCCGGTCGGCTTGAAAGTGCCGCCGTTGTCGATGTCTTTGACGTCCGACCAGGTCACATCATATCGCGTCCACGACGAGGTGAGATTGAGGTTACAAGCAAAGCCTACCTGGTCTATTGCGTCACGGGTGGTCTGAAGCTCTGGGTTTACCCAAAACGAAAAATCTGCAGTTCCCGCCCCCTTGACCCAAAACGAGAAGCCCTTGTAGGCGGAGGCGTCCACACTCGGGAGTTCCACCTGCAGCACGCCACCCCAGGCCTCGTCTCCATTGGATGTTCGCTGCACAGTGGTCGTTTGCTGCAAATGTAATGCTTTCATGCTGTTATAGCCGGTAGCCAAATCGAACACGAAAGTGGATCCGTCGTTGATTACTGAAACGGCGTTGACGAACATGTTTCCGGCCACCGCGGCAGTGCAAAAGCCATCCCCGATTGAGGTGTAGCAGCTCAAGGGGTCCATGGCCTGTATCGCCGTCTGGTCCACCGTAACTTCGGCCGGGTTTTCAAAGTCGATGACTTTGGCGCCGGTGGTGGGCCCTTGATCCGCAGCTTTGGGGCATAACGGGTAGCTCCCCTTCTCCTTTGAAGAACCGCAAGCGCTCAACGCCAGCGCAAGGACGCCTGGAAGCACGGCGGAAGCGGTGCTGGACAGCCAATTCTTTTTTAGGTTTGAAATCATGGGCGCGCATCCTATGGCGCCGTTTTCAGTGAGGGAAGCGGAAAATCAGGGGTAGGGGCCCGGGTCGTCCAAGGTGAGCGACTCTTCCATTCCGAGCATCAAGTTCAGGTTCTGAATTGCTTGGCCGGCTCCACCCCGGATGAGATTGTCGAGCGCCGAAAAGACTACTACTCGCCGCAGCCCTTCGTGAATCGTTCCCACGGTAAAGCCGACTTCCGCGTAATTCGAGCCGCTCACCGCCACCACTTCCGGCAGCCGCGCTGCGGGCACGCGGACGAACGGCTCCGAGTCGTAACATTGAGCAAACGTCGCGCGAAGCGTGGAGTCCGAAATGGTTTCTTCTACCTCCACGAAACAGGTGGCGAAGATGCCGCGCGCGAGAGGCGCGGATACCGGGACGAAGCTGAGCTCGAAATTTTCGCCGCCCGCTTCGCGCAGGGCAAGCTCCATCTCCGGCGCCTGCGCGTGCTCCAAGGGTCGGTAAGTCCGCAAATTGTTGGCGCGCGTCGGATGGTGAGCGGTGAGGCTGGGCGCCGCACCGCTCCCGCTCGAGCCTGTGACGCCAACCGCTTCCACCGGGCCGCGGAGAAAACCGCCGCGCGCCAGCGGAAGCAGGGCCAGCTCCACGGCGGTGGCAAAACATCCCGGAGAGGCCACACAGCGGGCGCCCCGGATTTGCTCCCGGTTGAGCTCGGGAAGCCCGTAGACGAATGCTCCGAGCAGGTCT